>CAZUTK010000013.1:47206-47891 GCA_964623265.1 uncultured bacterium
TACTTGTGGTCATCGTGTTCGGAATGGCCTCGCATCCGCATCGTCACGGTTTCGATCAACGTCGGACCTTCGCCCGCGCGGGCGCGGTCCACGGCTCGCTTGCAGGTTTCGTAAACCTCGAGCACATTCGTGCCGTCTATGTGATAGCCTGGAATCCCATATCCGATGGCGCGGTCGGACAGCTTTTCGCAGTTGTACTGGATCGTGTTCGGCGTCGAATAGGCGTATTGATTGTTCTCGATGATCAGAATGAACGGCACCTTGTGGACAGATGCGAAGTTTATGCCTTCGTGAAAATCGCCCACTTGAGCGCCTCCGTTGCCGATGTAATTCATCACGACGCCGCGCGATCTGCGCATCTTCAGCGCCAGCGCCCAGCCGACGGCGGGCGGAATCATCGCCGATAGGTGGCTGATCATCCCCACGATGTTGATCGAAGGATCGCTTAGGTGGATGTTGCCGTCTTTGCCCTTCGTCGGACTGCCGACTCGATTCAGGTACTGAAGGAAATAAACTTTCGGCGTCTGCCCGAAGGCGTAATGAGCGCCCAGGTCGCGGATTAAAGGGAAGAGAGCGTCCCCTTGACTTCGGTCCAGCGCGTACGCCGAACCGACGGAAGTGGCTTCCATTCCCGTGCCCAGATAGACTCCCCCCACCACCTTCCCTTGACGGTACAATTTGATGA
>CAZUTK010000014.1:0-5244 GCA_964623265.1 uncultured bacterium
CGTATGGGTTGTGAAAGGCGTTATTGTGGTTCTTCACGGAAACCAGCGCCATCTGCTCCACCGTCGTGCCGTATTGCTTCATATGCCGCACCACCATCATAGCGTAATACCCGGAATAGAAACCTCCAACGGGATAATCAAAACTCACATCCGACGCCAGCGCAATGAACTCGTTGCCCTTCCAGGTGTTGACGTGAGACATCGTTTCGAAACCGTACACGACGCAGATGTCAAACCGACCGGAAGCAACCGCTTCCCAACCCGCCTGAAAACAGAGCCCGCCGGTCGCCCCGCCGCCTTCGACGCGTTTGTTCGGCTTGGGGCATAATCCGAGATAATCCGTGGTCATCGCCCCGCCCATCAGCTGGCGCAGAAAATGATCGGAAAAATACGATGTGACTGATCCATCAATCAGTTCTGCAGCCTGCTTGAATTCCAGCCCGATGTCCTGCAAGGCGTAGTCGTACGCCTCCTTCACCATGGGCTGAAACGTCACATCCGGTCTCGCTTTGGCAAACTTGGACACGCCGCCCGAAACTACGAAGACGTCTCGCATGCTCTCCTCCTTTTAGACCTTTTATTGAAAGTTCAACCTTGAATTACTTGAGGTCTTTTGCGCGAAGCTGCAGATTCACCTGATCCATCCATTCGTTCTCTTCAACATTGTACACCATATCCACGACTTTCCCGTCGGCGCAAATCGGCAGAAGATGCCCCAGGTTGAATCCGATGGCGTCATAGACCACATTCCCGGAAGAAGGATGGGTCACCTTGAATTTCAGATGATTGGAACCCACGATCCGAGCCGGACCTGACAGGGAAAGATTATAACTGGCGAAATTCGGCTTCATATTCATCGGTCCGAAGGGCGCAAATTGCTTCAGAGTCTTGACGACCTGCGGAGTGATGCTCTTCAATTCAATTTCGGCGTCTATATTTAACTTAGGAATTAACACATCCGGCTGTAGAGTCCGCGATGCGACTTCATTAAAGCGTTCTCGGAATTCGTTGATCCGATCCGCGCGGATCGTGAGTCCGGCGGCATACTTGTGTCCGCCGTATTGCTCCAGCAGGTCAGAGCATTCCCGGATCGCGGAATAGAGGTCGAATCCGGGGATGGAGCGCGCGGACCCCTTGCCGATCCCGTCCTCGATGGTAATCATCACGGTAGGACGATAGAAGCGGTCGGTCAAACGCGAAGCCACGATTCCGATCACGCCGGAATGCCAGCTTTCCCGTGCCAGTACGATCACCTTATGCCGTTCCGGATCGTATTCTCGTTGGATTTTATCCAGCGCCTCGTTTAAAGTCCGATTATCAATTTCTTTGCGGCGGCGGTTCTCCATCTCGAGTTCGCGGGCGATTTTCATCGCTTGCTGATAATTCCGCGTGATCAGCAGCCTCACCGCACGCTCCGCAGAACCCAGCCTGCCAACCGCATTGATGCGCGGCGCCAGACCGAAGACGATGTGTCCGACCTGAATGTCGCCGCGCCGAAACCCGGCGATATCAATCAACGCTTTCAATCCCTCGCAAGCGTCCCGATTGAGATGCTCCAGACCCTCCTTAACCAGGATGCGGTTTTCATCCATCAAGGGGACGATATCGGCGGCGGATCCGATGGCGACCAGATCCAGATATCTCTCCAGATAGGAAGCGGACAGATTCATCCTCTGGGAGATTCCCTGCGCGAGCTTGAAAGCCACCCCGACACCCGCCAACTCTTTGAAGGGGTAGGCATCATCGGCGCGCTTGGGATCGAGAATGGCGAAAGCATTGGGTAGAACCGGACCGGGTTCATGATGGTCGGAGATAATGGCGTCAATGCCCAGTTGGCGGGCTAATTCGATTTCCTGCAGGGAAGTAATGCCGCAGTCCACCGATATGATCAGATTGGCGTTGCGGCGCTTGGCTTCCTCCACCCCCGCCATGGAAAGACCATATCCTTCCTGCTGGCGGTCCGGAATGTAATAGCTGACCTGTCCGCCCAAGTCTCGCAGAAAGAGATACAACATGGAAACCGCGGTGATGCCATCCACGTCGTAATCTCCGTGGATGACGATGTTTTCCCGCCGATTCAAGGCAGAAACGACGCGATCCACCGCCGCTTCCATGTCGGACATCTGGAAGGGATTGTAGAGATCCTCCGTGCCGGCTTTGAAAAAGAGGCGCGCCGCTTCGGGCGAAGTGATGCCCCGATTCACCAGAATCCTGGCGATGACCTCAGGCAGGTCTATCTCGGAGGAAATGGATTGGATTAGAGCCGGATCAGCAGTTCGATCGACTTCCCATTTGATTTGCATTGAGGATATTTTTTTTCACAATTACTTTCAATGTAAGAAGGAGATCTCCGCACTGTCAAGCATTTATTTGAAATTGGCGTATGGCGGTTATTTCCCGCCGGTTGTCGAGGATGATTCCAGGCTCTGAATGGAGATTCGGGCGTCCAGCGCCATGCACTTCGATTCTTCGGGAAATGCCACATAGGGATTCAGATCCATCTCCTTGATGCAGGGGAAGTCTCCGATCAGCTGGGACAGACGTTCGAGGGTACGCACAATCGCCGGTATGTTCACCCCTTTTTCGCCACGGACCCCTTCGAGCAGCTTGAATCCTTTCAGCGTGCTGACCATCTCTTGCGCATCCAGATCCGTGATCGGTGTGATGCGGAAATTCACATCCTTGATGAACTCCACATAAATGCCGCCCAAACCCACCATCAACAGCGGACCGAACGCCGGATCCAAAGACATCCCCATAATCAGCTCCTTGCCGCCGGTGACCATTTCCTGCACCATTATCTGATAATCGGTGACCTTGTAGGGGAGCTTGGAAATGTTATCTTGTATGCGCATATAGCCGCGGACGAGTTCCGCTTCGTTGCGCAGATCGAGCACGACTCCTCCCACATCGGATTTATGCACGATCTGCGGCGAGATAACCTTCAACACCACCGGATAGGACAGCTTCTCGCTCACCCGCACGGAATCTTCCAGAGATTTCACCATAATGAACTTGGGCATAGAAATGCCGTAGGCCGCCAGGACGCCGTTCACTTCGAGGTCGGTCAACCTCGAACGCTTTTCCGCTAGAGCGGTATCGAAGATCTTCTGCGCCGCAGCTTTGTTCACGTCGTTGAACAGAACGACTTTCCCTTGTGGGCGATTCTTAATGTGATAGTATTTCTCCATCGCCGCAAGCGCCATCACCGCGGACTCGGGGAACAAATAGGTCGGCAGACCCGCCGCTTGCAGTTCTTCAATGCCGGAAAACTCATCTTTTTTGCCCATAAAACAGCAGAGGATGGGCTTCCCGTTCTGATTCTTGCTGGATTCGATGATGGCATGAGCGATCTTCTGCGCATCTACATACACCGGATGGACGAAGATGACGATAATGGCGTCAATCCCATCATCTTGCAGCAGCAGATCGAGGGATCTGTGGTAGGTTTCATGGTTGGCGCCGGCAATCATATCCAACGGGTTGGAAAAACTGGCTTCCGGCGAGAGGAATTTCTTCAATTCCGAGATCGTGCGTTCACTGAACGTCGCCATCTGCAAGCCCATATTGACGATGGCGTCCGTCGCCATAATGCCGGGTCCGCCGGCGTTGGTCAGCACGGCGACGCGGTTGCCCTTCGGAATCGGCTGCTTGGAAAACGCGGTGGCCAGATCGAAGAGCTCTTCAACGGTGTTGACCCGCAGCACGCCGCACTGCTCAAATAAGGCGTTGGTCCCCACATCCAATCCGGCGAGGGCGCCGGTGTGCGACGAAGCGGCGCGGGCGCCGGCGCGGGTTCTCCCGGATTTCACCGCGATGATCGGCTTTTTCTTGACGATCTCTCGAGCCAATTTGGTGAAGCGAAGGGGGTTACCGAAGCTCTCCAGATATAAAAGAATCACTTTGGTGCGTTCGTCGTCTTCCCAGTACTCCAGCAAAGCATTGCCGGAAACATCCACCTTGTTCCCCATCGAGACGAACATAGAGAATCCGAGATTCAAATCGAGAGCGTAATCGAGAATCGCCGCACCCAGTGCGCCGGACTGAGAGAGAAAGCCAACATTGCCTTCCAGAGGGTGAGACGGCGCGAACGTAGCATCCATCCGGTACTGCGGATCCGTGTTGATGACACCCATGCAATTGGGACCGACCATCCGCATGCCGTATTTCCGGATGACTTGCTTCAGTTTCTCTTCCCGTTCGATCCCCGCGCCGCCGACTTCCCGAAATCCGGCGGTGATCATAATGATCCCCTTGACCCCCTTCTTCCCACACTCTTCGACGGCATCTACGGCGATTTCTTTCGGCACGACGATGACAGCCAGATCAATCTCATCCGGAACGTCCAGTACGCTCGGATAGCACTTGATGGATTGGATGAATTTGACGTTGGGATTGATCGGGAAAACCGGACCGTTGAATTCGTATTCGATTAAATTATGCAGGATTTCCCGACCGATGGAGCCGCGATGGCGGGATGCGCCGACCACAGCGATAGACCGCGGCCGAAAGATGGCGTCCAGACTGTGCGACGCATTGTTCTGTATGGAGTTTTTCTTCGACTTCTTGTTTTCCGCCATATTTTCCTCAAGATCCCCAAATTTTTATATATTCAAGAGGCGATCGGTAAGCCGAATTCTGTCGTGGACGACCATTCATCTAAGCGGCCTACCCGCGAGTCCAATGAAGCGGGACCACTTCACTCCCAGATGGGATTCCTCGCCTATTTGGCCTTGCACCGGACGGGGTTTACCCTGCCGACTCTGTTGCCAGAGCCGCGGTGAGCTCTTACCTCGCCTTTTCACCCTTACCCTTGCGGGCGGTATGTTTTCTGTGGCACTTTCCGTCGCCTCGCGGCGCCCCTTAACGGGCGTCCTGCCCTGTGGTGTTCGGACTTTCCTCCCCGCGGTTTCGACCGCGGAGCGGTCGTCTGATCGCCTCTTGGTTGTTATTTCTTATTTTCCAGACTGTCCGCATCTACCAGGATGCGTCCGCAGGTTTCGCAAAGGATAAAATCGGACATAGCGGCGATCTCCATCAGCTTCTGCGGCGGGATGGCGGCGAAACAGCCGCCGCAGGCACCCATATAAACGCGCGCCACCCCCATACCGTCTTCTTTGGCGATATGGATACGCTCATAATGTGCGTACACCGGCTTGGCGAGCTGTTCTACTATTTTTACTCGGCGTGCGTTCAACCCGGATTCCAGTTCGCTTGTCTCGGCGATTTTTTCCTGCAACTCCG
>CAZUTK010000014.1:5257-34029 GCA_964623265.1 uncultured bacterium
TCGCGAACCTCGAAATCCGCCTTCACTTCATCGAGGTGCGTCTCCAGTGTGGCGATGTTTTCCGCCAACTCTTCTTCTCGCGCCAACAATTCGATGATGCGGGTTTCGCCGCTGCTGATTAGCGATTTCGCCGCTTCTATTTCGGAGCTGATGGCATCGTACTCCCGATTCGTAGTTACTTTGAAAAGCTGTTCCTGATACTTTTTCAAATTCACCCGCGCCGTTTCGACTTCGTTCTCGATCCTTCTGCGCTCTTTCCCGGCGCTCAAATGCTCTTCCCGTTTGACATCGAGGATATGTGTGGTTTCCTCGATCTCCGCCCTGAGACGCTCCACGGTTTCCGGCAGATTGCCTCGCTCTTGTCGCAGTTCCAGCAACTGATTATCTATGTCCTGCAACTGAATGAGTAATTCCAACTGCTCACCCAAAGACCGCCTCCCTCTACGTTAGATATTTTACTGGATTCGTGATCAGTTTGGTTTCTATGACCGTGATCGGAGCATCTCCCAACCAGCGTTGCAGACGATCCACCCAAATCGGCAGAATCACCGCTTCGGTGGAATAATGTCCGGCGATAATCAGGGTCATCCGATCTTCATATTCCAACAGACTGTGATATTTCATCTCACCGGTGACGAAGGCATCGGCACCCTGTTTCAAAGCGGCTTCCGCCAGTTCGCCGCCGGATCCGCCGCAAACCGCCACCCGTTGAATCTTCTCAGATGGTCCCTCAACGACGCCGACAGCTTTGATGCCCAACTGCATCTGAATCAAGCGGAGAAATTCCTTCAATGAGATCGGCTGCGGCAGCGAACCGATCGCGCCGAAACCGAAATTGACATCCTGATTCTCCAGCGTGTACAGATCATACGCCGCCTCTTCATAAGGATGTGCGCTCTTCATCGCCGCGACTACTTCAAGGGAACGCCAGGCTGGGAGAATCATCTCCAATCTGACTTCTTTCACTCTCTCCAAGTTCCCCTTTTCTCCCACTGCCGGGGATGCTCCCAGCCCGCCGAAAAATGTGCCGGTGCCTTCGATATTGAACGAACATTGCGAATACTCGCCGATGACTCCCGCTCCGGCATCCGCCATCGCTTCGCGGACTGCATCCAGATGATCTGAGGGCACGAAAACCGCAATTTTTTTCAACCAACGACCATCCGCAGGCGCGAGAAATTTAGGATGCTCGACCCCCAGACGTTTCGCCAACGCGATGGAGACTCCGTCCCGTGCGGCATCCAGATTGGTGTGAGCGGAATAGACGGTGATTCCAGCCTGCAGCAGCCTGGCGATCTTTCTCCCCAGCCAGGTTGCGCTGTCTATGCTCATCAAAGGCTGAAAAATGAGCGGGTGATGGGAGAGGATGAGATTGACCTCGTTTTCTACCGCTTCTTCAATGATGCGGTCGGTCACTTCCAGGCAGACGAGGATATTCTTCACCTCTGCGGCGGGATCCCCCACTTGCAGTCCAGGATGATCCTTCGCCAGTGCAGCACCGGGCGGCGCCCAGCTCTCCATGAAATTGATGACTTCGCGAATGCGCATCGTCTTTCGTTCAAGCATAAGACACGGATCGCTTCGCATAAAAAAAGTGCACGGTGGTTTCCGTGCACTTTGAACTTTTCACCGGCGTAATTCGAGGCGAGAACACGAAGCCGAAGGCAGCCGCCGGTCGTTTGAGATGCTCCGCAATGTGAGTTTTCAAGTCTATTAACAGCACGTCCGTCAAGAACCTTAGAGATCTAAGCTGGAACCTCAAGAGTGCATTGCCCGGACTTCCTGTAGTAGGAGAATTGGAAAAACACCCTATGAGGCGGATTCATTTTTCTAAAGAATTATAAGATATTTATTATTTCAGTGAAAATCAACTCGAAAATTGAAAATCTGCTTTTATCGCAAAAATTCAGAGACGATTTCACGTCGTCAATTTGTCCATATACAGCGGAAAATCCAAAGTCTGATTGATGCAGAGGATTTGAGGCCCCCTCTGCAGAAAACGGATCACGCTGACCGATGCCGGGCTGACTTCGATGCGCGCGAGGAGATCGAGCGGGATGCCTGCATAAAACGCCAGAGCGGAACGAATCGGATCCCCGTGGCTGAAAAGCGCCAACATTTGATCCGGGAATTCCCGGCGCAGGATTTCGATCTCCTCCACCATCCTCGTCTGCACTTCCGTCAATCTCTCGCCGCCGGGCATCCGTACCCTGCCGCGGGCAGAAAGAAAGCTCTGCCACTCCGGCAGTTCTCTGAGCCGCGCAAAATCCATCCCCGTCCATTCCCCAGGATCCATCTCGATCAACCGCGGGTGGACGTGGACATCTAATCCCAATTTCTGCGCCAGAGGTTCCGCCGTTTCCAGAGCGCGTTCCAGCGGGCTGCTGCAGATCCGTTGGATGGGCAGAGACGACAGTTGTTCCGCTAAAAATTGCGCTCGTCTTCGTCCGACCGCATTCAGATGGACTCCGGGCATCCTGCCTGCTACCGCTTTGCCCAGCATGTCATTGTCCGCATGACGGATTAAAAGGATGATATCCATAGAGCAAGTTACATTCGTCTGCATCGCTTACACAGGAAGGATGAAACAGGCGGGAAAAACGTCAGCCTGAATAGTCTTTTGTGGGCCCAGAGGGATTCGAACCCCCGACCTACGGATTATGAGTCCGCCGCTCTAACCGTCTGAGCTATAGGCCCTGCAAAAACATTATAAGATACGGAGGATTTCAGGCGAGATCAAGCTAAAAATGGAGTTGACCGTTTCGGATAAAACAGCAGAGGGGTTGCTGAACAACCCCTCTGCAGACAATGAAGGTGCAAACGATGCGGATTTCGCTTACTTCAAGAAGAGCATCTTCTTGATGTTGTCATAACCCTGTTCGCCGATTAGTCGCACGAAATAGATGCCGGATGGATAGGGGGTGGCATCGAATTCGTACATATGTTCACCGGCGGCTTGTATTTCATTGACTAAAACGGCGATCTCTTCGCCCGCCAGATTGTACACGCTCAAATGCACCAGTCCCGGATTCCTGACGTAGTAGCGAATCGCGGTAGTCGCATTGAACGGATTGGGGAAATTCTGCGAAAGCTGATAATCCGCCAGGGAAGTGGATTCTCCGGGCAGCATGACATCGGAAGTCGGCGTAGCGGAAGCGATCGTCTCATGGATGCGCTCTCTGCCGTTCACATCCACATCGGAGATCTTGTAATAATAAGTGATTCCGTTGATCAAATCCCGGTCATCCTGATACTGGTAATTCTGCGTAGACATTGAGAAGCCTTTGCTGGGCACCAGCTGAGCGTTGATCCGGCTGTAATTCGCGGACTGGTTCGTCGAACGGTAAATGTAATAGCCGAGGTTGTCAATCTCCGTTTCCGTGCTCCAGGAGACCTTCACGGTTTGATCGCCAGGCGAAGCGGCGAGCGCAATCAACGTCACGGGCAAGGGCAGGTCGTTGCTGGGTCCTAAACCGTTCCAGGCGCGGCGATTCGCGTTGCCTGCCAAAGTCCCGTTGTTGGATGGGTTCCCATAAAGGTTGGAATGATCCTTCACCAAGCCTGAAGATTCATCGAAGTGATAGAGCACTTCTGTGGAGAGCTCGGGAGAGAGCGGCACATCCAGCACGCTGCTCGGGAAGGATGACAGAGCTTCGCTGGAGATGCGCAACTCATCAATGTAGCCGTAAAAATACTGGCTCAGGAAGCGTCCGACCCACATCTGCACCGTGCTGTTGTAAACTGCAGACGGCGGATCCACTGAAGCGTTTGTGTGAGTTTTTTCCACATTATTGACGTAGAATTTGATCTTGTCTGCACCCAGAGGATTGCAGACGAACGCGACATGATACCAGACGTCCGAAGAGACCACCGCGCTGGTCGTCTGCCACATATAGGTTCCCGCTGCGGTGCCGTCTCCGCTGACATAGGCGCGCAATTGCCCCGAGCTGGTGACTAAAAACGCCCAGCTTCTCTGATCCCCTGTTTCCTGATACTTACTGACGATCGGTTGATTCAAACCCAATTGGTGCACGAAAATCCATGCTTGAATCGTGAAGATCCCATTCGGGAAATTCGTCAGATTGTTGTTATCTGCGGCATATACGTAATCGCCGTTCCCGTCCAGGTCCAAGACATTGACGTTCAAGGCACCTAGTGCCGTATGAACGCCGAAAAAACCCGCGCTCAGGATTCCAAGCACGATGAGACTACGCAATTTTAGACACATCCTTCTCCTCCTCTCCTCGAGCTTCGGAAGGATCCTCGCCGTATTTCAAGCGCCTCCCCCCAGAAGTCGCAATGATGGTTACTCCGCAATCTGCTGTGACTGCGTTCGAATTTTTCTTTCGACGAAAAGATATAATAAAAGAGATGGATAGTCAAGTCAATGTAGCATTCTTTTGAGGGGTCGGGGTTCGCTTTGCCGAGGGAGGCGGATGTGGGCTGGAATGAAAAATCGCAGACCGAAGTCGCGAGGGATTGCAAGGATAGCGGGAGCGTCTGGGAATCGAACCCAGCCTGAACCTTGCGGCTCAACAGACGGCTTTGAAGACCGCGGCGCCCACCAGGGTCGCGTCCACTCCCATATTCAGGAATGTAGGTTTGTCAATCTTTCGACCAAGATATTGATTTATATAAGATAAATGATTATTCTTCCTGCCTCCCCTTCGCTGCGATGCGATACTCACCCGGATCCGCATCAGCTGTTTCAGTTGGGGATTTCACAGCTTCTGTCGAATGCATTCCGGTTGCATTTCCGCCCTCTTGTACTTCTTCCGAATCCGCCGTTTTCTCCGTTTGTTTCGCCGCCCCAGCGTTCATTAGCTCTTTCGCTGCTTCCGCTTCGCCGGCGTCGGAGACGGGTGCGGCGCTTTTACCGCCGTCCGTGGAAACTTTTCCTTTTTCAGCCGCTGCACCGCCGAACTTCTGAGCGATGAAACAATCTTTGCAGAGCACGGGTTTGCCGGTCGTGGGACGGAAAGGAACCAGACTTTCGCGTTGGCAGTTGGCGCATACGATTTTGAACATCTCCCGTCCGGGCTGATAGGTCTGACCGGTGACCTGCGCAATCGCCTGATCCCGCTCCTGCTTGCGATGCTGGCGACATTCACGGCAATGCCGCGGATCTTTGAATCCCTTGCTAAGAAAGAACTCCTGCTCCTTTGCCGTGAATAGAAATTCCCGCCCGCAGGTTACGCATTGAATAGTTCGATCCTGTAGTTCCATAAACGTACCTTCCTGGTAATACCCAGCCGATTCGCATTCGTGGATGTACAACCGAGCAAATCGGCTCTATCGGATCTACTTGTTTATATCGCAAATACTTGTCCCTCCATATCGGATCCGTAATGCCTTCAAAATCATCTCCGGCAGCCCTGAAAATGCGCCGTTCGTCATATAAATCCATACCGTTTCGTCTTCGGATTCCTGCGTCATGAAAGCCAAGATCTCTTCCACGCTGTCGGAAGCCAGCGATTCTTTTCCCGATCGCCGCAATTCCTCTGCAATTCGTATTGTATCAAGACGTTCCCGATCGGGAATTCTCTCCTTGCGATGAACGGCTCCGATGGCGACTTTATCCGCAAACTTCAGAGCTTCCACAATCTCCTTTTGGAAGAAATTGCGCGCCATGGTGTTGGATCGAGGTTCAAACGCCGCCACGATGCGGGCTTTCGGATGTCGAACCTTCAAACTCGTCAATGCGGCTTTCACCGCCGTAGGATGATGCGCGAAATCCTCATAGAGCCAGGCTCCCTGCGCTTGGAACTTCAATTCGAGCCTCCGCCGAACACCTTTAAAATCCGCGACGGCGGCGGCGATATCATCAGGACTCAAGCCGGCAAATTCCGCTGCCGCCGAAGCGGCGGTCAGGTTCAGCAATTGATGCCGACCCCATAGAGTCGTCGAGCAGATCCTCTCTTCGCCCGAAGCGAACCGCAGCTGGAATTTCATCCCCTCCGCTGAAATATCCAGGATTTGCGATTGAATCATCGCCGATGATCGCGTCCCGAAGGTGCGCACGGCGCAGGGTGCGGTTCGCATCAAAGGCTCGAGATTCGGCTCATCCGCGTTGGCGAGCAGTAGACCGTTCCTCGGGAGAAGCTGAATTAGTCTGCGGAATTGAAGGAACAGCTCATCCAGGGATGAATAGATATCCGCATGATCGAACTCGATATTGTTCAGGATCACGACCTGCGGCTGATAATGCAAGAACTTCGGGCGTTTATCGAAAAAAGCCGTGTCGTATTCATCGCCTTCAATGACGAACCAGGACCCATCCCCTGCCTCAAAACCGGAATCCCAACCGATCGGCAGACCGCCGATCAGATAGCCCGGGGAAAACCTGCCTTCCCGCAGAATGTGAGCCAGCGCCGCGCTGGTCGTCGTCTTGCCGTGAGTCCCAGCTACGACGATGGGAAGTTTATCCTTTAACAGGCGAGTGTGAATTAGTTCGGGAAGCGAAAGATAGGGGAGGCGTTTTTCCAGGACGGTTTCAACTTCAGGATTTCCTCGCGAGAGCGCATTACCGATGACGACCGCTTCCGCCGCCTCGAGATTCTCCGATCGGTAGGGCGTGAGAACTGGGATTCCCCGGGATTGCAGAAAATCACTCATCGGGGGATAAACCCCCTCGTCAGAACCGGTAACCTTTACTCCCTGTGATGCCAACCAAGCGGCGACCTGGGACATCGCCACACCACAAATGCCGATAAAATGTATCGAACGAATGGTTTCACCTTATGACTACCGAAGTCAATATAACATAATTCGGCGAAGTTGTCAAGTAGTTTTTTTCTTCAGCGTATTTTTTATCCTTGTTGATCCCGTAAATAGTCGGCACGAAATGAATGAATAATTAATGCGCATCCAACAATGAATGAGATCACAATCGCAGCTCCCCGATCCTCTCCTCCCAGGTACTCCATTCCAACTCGGCGGGTGATCTTCGATACCAGTATCTGGGAAACAAGTTTTGATATTCCTTTCGGGTGTAGCGACGATCCAATAGGAGGACGATTCCCCTGTCGGTTTCTCTGCGGATGACGCGGCCTACCGCCTGCACGACGCGGCGCATTCCGGGATAGAGATACACATAGCGGAACCCTTCACCGCAAGTTCGATCATAATAGGCGCGAATTAATTCGTTCTCAGTGGACACCTGCGGCAAAGGCACGCCGACGATGAGCGCCGCCTCGGCCATCTTTCCGGGAAGGTCTATTCCTTCCGCGAAAACGCCGCCCATTACGGAACAGAGCACCGCATGACGTCGTCTGCGAAAAGCGGCCAGCAGGTTATTTCGTTCTTCATCCGATAATCCTTCTTCCTGCACGAAGAGATTTTTTATCCGCAGGCCGCGCAGAATCCTCCGCATAAATTCATAACTCGGGAAGAAAAGTAAAATATTTTTTTGGACCTCCTCATAGAAGCATTCGATCTTCGCAATGATAGGATCTGCATTCGCTTCCCGTTCGCGATATAAAGTCGTCACGGATGAATCCACGATGATGCGGCAGTGTTCCGGGGGAAAAGGCGATGGCAGCGATATCAACTCCGTTTCTGGATTCAGCCCCAGAAGCTGCCGATAGGCTTCGATCGGCTGCAAGGTGGCGGACATGCAGACCGACGCATAAACGGATGAAAAGACCTGTCGAAGCAGCGGCGCCGGATCGAGGCAGAGGATTTCCAGTGAGGTTCGTGGCGATTTTCTCACCAGATACGCAAAATTCTCGCCCTGCATTTCGAGGACTTGCAGGAATGCTTCCAGTTCGCGCTGTAAATTCAGCACAGGATCGTCACCTTCCTGAAAATCCCGCTCCATCAAACGATACCAGTAAGGCACTACGGCGGAATGAAAGTCCTCCAGGATTTTGCGCCAGATCGGAAGCGACAATTCCACCGGGAAGGGATTCGGTGGAACGCGATGCGACTCATCTTTATGCCGCGATGACCAGGAAAGGTAATACTCGAACTGTTCCTGCAACGCCTGCAAGGATGCTTGAAAGGTCTGATCCCCCTCCTTATCCAGAGCTTTTGCGGCGATGGAAATCGTCTCCCACGACAATTTCGGCGAATAGTAAGACCGCGCGCGATCAGGGAGATTATGGGCTTCGTCTACAATAAGAATCAGCTTCTCAGAATCATTCTCCTTCCAGAAACGATTCAACCGCACGGCAGGATCGAAGATATAATTATAATCGCAGATGATCAGATCCACTTCCTCGGCAAGTTCGAGCTGGATTTCATACGGGCAAAGCTCATAGGTCTCACCGACCCGCTTCACCCAATCGGGATGGATGCAACTTTCCTCTAACAAGATATTCAATATTCGTCCCTGACGAAAACGCTCCGGGAAATCTCGTTTGAAACGGCACTCATCCGTGTTGCAGACTCCCCGCTCTGCTGAACAGATCTTCTGTCGAGCACGCATCAACATAACGCGCGGAAAGAGATTTCCGGATCGCAGTTTTCGTGCAGTCGTAAAAACAAGATCCTGCTGCGTCGTTTTCGAGGTCAGATAGACGACCTGTTTGTTGTGCTGCAGTGCAAGCGGCATCACTCCGTACAAGGCTGCGGCGGTTTTCCCTGAACCGGTGGGGGCTTCTACGAGGATTGAAGATGCGTTTTCAAGCGCTCGGTGCAGAGCATCCACCATATCCTTCTGTCCCGAGCGCATTTTAGGAAAGGGAAACCGAATCGTTTGCGCGATGTTCCGCTTAAGTCGTCGCTCTTCCCCCCGGCGGGTTTCCTGTTCGATGAGGTAACAAATGTGATCCAGTATGATGGTCTCAATCGTAGCATAATCCCATTCGATTTCAAAGGTGCGTCTTCGGTTATCGGGAAGATTCAGGTAGGTCAATCTGCCGGCGACGGGTTTTTCCGATCGGCTGGTGGCGATTAAATATAAGTAGATCTCCAGTTGGCGCCGATGGCGAGGAAACCATTCCGGTCTCAGAGCCGCGAACTTCGCCGGCGGCATCGCCACACTCTTGATCTCCTCAGCCACCCGGCGGTCGAGCTCTTCAATTAGTCCGTCCAGCCTGCCGCAAATGCGGACGATCCAACCATCTAATTCCGGAGAGTTTTCGAATACGGGCACATCAAGATGTACTTCTTGACGAAAGGCGGCGGTTGTCTTCCGAGCATGTTGGTAGGCTCGGTGAGCCTGCGCGCCCAATTTGCCTCGAAGCGAAAGGGATATCGGCGCCGATGCATCCGGATTTCCCGCAGCCGATTGCACTAATTCGCCGACTGAAAGAACGAGCCGTTTTTCTTCCAATTGGATCTGCACAAAGCTTCAGCGACGTGAGGTGCATAAAAGAATAAAGGCGGCTCAAGTGAGCCACCCATCTTGTGCCGGAGGTGGGATTTGAACCCACACGGGCTTGCGCCCGCCGGTCCCTGAAACCGGTGCGTCTGCCAATTTCACCACTCCGGCATTTTACGAAGCTATAATATACCGAATAATTATTGCTCAGTCAAGCAATTTCGGGTGTTTTGATTTTGCTCGGTTGAAGGGGTTGGGAAAATGTGCACCACTGAAATTCTCAGAAAAAGCTCACCGCTCATCATTGGGCGATGCGAAAAAAGATGCCGCCCATGGGGCGGGCGGCATCGCGTCAAAGACTTTTGCAAACGCTATTTCACCAGAGCCATCTTCCCCGTTGATTTATAATTTCCGGCTTGGAAATGGTACAGGTAAACTCCGGACGGAATTTGTTCAGCATCGAAAGTCACTTCATGGAAGCCCGCCTCCCGAACCCCGTTAATCAGCGTAGTGGTCAGCCGTCCGGAAACGTCATAAATCCGCAACTCGACTCGAGTCGCCTCCGATAAAGCGAATCGGAAAGTCGTTCTCGGATTAAACGGATTGGGGAAGGGTCTTTCCAATGTACAAGATGTCGGCGGGGCGCAGCTTTCCATCTCCTCCATCTCGCCGAATGAGTTACCCCAATTCATCCAGGCGGGTTCCGTCGGTCCATAACCGGTGTTGTTCTTAATGAAATTGAAGCTATCCGTCGCCCAGACCGCATTCGGATATAGACCGGCGTAGGCATTATAAGAATAGACCCCGAAAGGTGCTGTACCCGGAACTACCTGCGTGCGATCCCGATTGATGGCGCCGCCCGGATTCAATGTAATGTTGACCGGTCCTAAAACCGGTCCGAAGGACGAACCGTTCGGCAGCGTCACATCGCACCAGACAGCGAAGGATTGCGCCGCCGGTTCTTGATTCATAATCGCCACATTGTAGCTGAATGATCCACCGGAAACCGGGATCTGGATCGGCGCACCGTAGGGTGTCAGCTGTATCGTGACGTCCGGAAAACCGTCCATGGTAATGAACAAGATCGCCATGCCGGAATCCAGCCGAGCCGCATGCAGATCGTAGTTTGCATTGTAAAGATACTGCAATCCGATGGTTTCTGTGGGATCCTCGATTCCGACTGTACAGCTTGAAGGATCCGAGACCCGTTTATACTGGAAGAGAATCTTGCCGTCTCCCGTCGGGGTTTGATGGAAAGCGGGATCATACAGGATCACTTCGAAGGTTTCGGTCGCCCAGTTCGGCGTATACTGCCTGACTCCATTGTATTCCACGACGAAAAAGTGCCCCGTCGAGTTATAATAATAAGAAACGCGTCCCAGTACCTGCGGGGACAAGTCCTCCCAGAAGGGGGCGATCATAGCGGGCGGACCGTCCGGATTGGGGATAGCGGAATTGCTGTAATCGGTTTCCGTCGTCAACCCCATCGCGATCCAACCGTTCGAACAGACGGAAATCTGGGTGTAGTTTAAACCGTAGTATGTGAAAATGAAAGGAAGATCCAAGGGGAGGGTCTGATCATCGGTGGTGAAGTTCATCACTGTCCCGGAGCCCCCGCTCATCGGATCCACCTCCTGCCAGTTGTACACAGGTCCGTTCTGATCCAGAATGTCCAGCGCGTAATAACCGTAAGCATCCGGGCCCACGGGATCATAAAGCGGATCCCCGACGATGAAATTGATGGGGGCGGAATTGGAATACCCTCCGGCTGCGGTGATGTTCAGAGTCGTACTGACTGTGCTTCCTTGCGGGCACGAAGAACTGATATTCAGGATATACGGCTGAGAAGCGATGCCGGTCATCTGTGGCGCGATATTGGGATAGGTTGCGCTGTTTTGCGTGATGGTCAGATAGGGATTCGTCGTCGTCAACGTGGCGCTGATCCCCGTGGCGGGTTCCGATCCGACGTTGATCAAGGTGACCAGAATGCTGATGGTCTCACCCGGATCCGGCATTCCGTTTTGATTGCCCGTCAGATCGTCAATGAACCGGTTTTGAACAGCGAGGTAGGGTCCGGTCGGCGCAATAGGGATGGCGTAATCCGCCAGCGCGGCGATGGCGGCTCGAGTGCAGTTGGTCGCATAAGGGAGGTCGCAGTTCGAGATGACATCGTTGACGGAGTGATAATAGGGGTTGAAATCAGGACCCCAGGCTTGTTCTTCGATCCCGCAGATGGCAGGCCATCCCATATCCCAGAACGGGGAATGATCCGATCCGGTCATGGAAGGCGAGATATCAATATCCGGCTCCAGAGCCGCGGGGAGGAAGGTCGTGATGGCTTCGGCGATCTTGTTCGCCATCGCCTGGGAACGCGTATTGTTGTCGGCGTAGATGACCAGATCCGGGGGGAGAGGATCCGTGCCGGACCAGGCGATCATATCCCAATTGAAGGATCCGATGACTCGCGTTCCGGCGTTGAAGAGACTCTGAACATAAGCCTGGCTTCCTACCAGACCCTGCTCTTCACCGGCGAAGGCGACAAACCGAATGGTCTTTTCGAAGTTGTATTGCGAGAGGATGCGGGCGCATTCGAGCACGCAGGCGGCTCCGGAAGCGTTGTCGTCCGCTCCGGGTGCCACCGGTTCGGCAATGTAGGGATTGCCCGCTGTGGCGTCGTAATGGCCGGTGATGAAAAGCACGGAATCCGGATAGACGGATCCAGTCAACTCGCCGATCACATTGCGCTTCGTCATCCCGCTCAAGGTGAAATTATGATACTGCACCTGCAGACCGAAGCTCGCCATCGTATTGTAGATCCAGGTGGCGGCGTTATCGCAGTTGCTCGTGCGGGAATTGCGGGTGACGAAGTCTTGCAAGGTCTGTACATACTGCGTGTATTGCGCCTGAGAAACTTGATTGACGAATTCCTGCACCATAGGGTGGAAATCATCGGTGGTGGAGGGGAAAACGCCCGAATAGCCTATGGGTTTGGGGATCAGCGTCACCCGAGTCCAGAAGGCATTGATAGCCGGTAGGCTTTCCAGTTGGAAGGGGGTCGCCTGAAAGATGACTTCATCGTCATCTTCATAGAGGATATTGACATTGCCGTCGAGCTTTGCGGCTTCCGTTTCCATCGGCAGCAGCAGCCGGAACACTTCGCCTTGATCCGGCTGGTACCGATCCAGAACAATGCCGCCCGGCGGGAGCTTTGCTCCCGTCGGCAGACCGCCGATCCAATAATCGCCCGCGCGATGATAGAGCTGGAAACCTTCCGGTAAGTCTGCGGCTTGATCTGAAGGGGCGGGTATTCTGACCAGCTGCCAGTCGGAAGCGGAAACGAAGGTCAGGGGAAGAAGCAAAACCAGAGCGCACAGCAACCGTTTCATATTCATTCTCCTATACAAAATCCCCAGTTGCATTCACAATATACGAAGTAAGATGCGTAAAGTCAAGAATTAATTTGCAGTTATGCGCTTTTTTAAATCTCACCAGTTTGATAAGTGGGGCCAAAGCTGAAGCTTTGGGCTATTTTCTTTCGTCCTTCCGGACGTTCAAAACACCTTCTTTGCCACCGCGTATTTTCCCGCAGCTCGAATTTTCCCATGAAATAGTCACTTCTTGCGAATCCGAGTTGAATAAAAAAGGCTGCCTTATGCCTTCAAGACAGCCTCTCGCGTTCGCGTTCGCTTCTATTTCAGATACAGCACCTTCTGGACGGCATTGAAAGCGGCTTCACCGGCGCTTTCAGCTTGTAATCTGACGAAATAAATGCCGCTGGCGACGTCGAATTGAGACGCATTCCAGATCCGATGGTGAATGCCGGCGCTCTGCGATTCATTCGCCAGCGTCGCCACTTTCCTGCCGGTAAGATCCACGATTTCCAAAGTCACTCGTGCGGTCTTTGGTAATTGATAGGACAATTTCACTTCCGGATTGAAGGGATTCGGATGCGCTGGCAGTAGTGAGTATTCTCGCGGAGACGCCGCAGACTCGCCCGATTCCACCGGCACACCGAAAAAGCCGTCCGCGTAATTTCCGGTGCGGCGCAGATTCCCTCGGAAGGTGTTCCAGCACTGATTGTTGCCGCCTGTCGCTTTGTAGTCAACGCTGACGATCCCGAAGAGCGTCCCAAGAGTGATTTCCAGATCGCCGTCCTGATCCAGGTTGATCACCGTCGGCGTGGATCGGGAAGCGCCGTTCAATCGCATCGGAAATCCCGCCAGCACTCCACCGTTGTAGGTTCGAACGTGAAGGTTTCCTCCGTTATCCGCAACCACCAGATCCAGCCGGCCATCCCGATCTAAATCGGAAAAGCTGGAAGAACCCCAGATCGAAGAACCGGTAGGAACCGGATATCCTGGGATCTCCTCCCCCTGGGAATTCAAGACGTGAATCCACCCGTTTTGATCGTTGACGGCGACTTCCGGAAAGCCGTCGCCGGTGAGATCCGCAAACGAAGGACTGGACTTGCAGCCAGCACCCAAATCCACCGCGCGGATTTCTTCGCCTGCGGTGTGGATATAATACAACATCCCGTTTTGAACGGGCATTACGATGGTCGGCTGCCCCGAACCGAGATCCGCAGCGGAGGGCGCTGCGGACGGCACGAAGCCTAAATCCAGTTGCCAGATCCGTTGCGCCGTTCCCGTGATCGCATAGATTTTGTGATCATACGCCCCGAAAAGGATTTCCGGCAGAAGATCGCCGTTTATATCCAACAGCAAGGCGGCTTCCTGAACGGGCTGGCCTGCACCTACGACATACGGGAATCCCGAAACCGGATCTCCAGTGTGATGAAACGCGTAGAGTTTTCCGTCCCAGCAGCCGATGATGATCTCCAGATCCTCGTCCCCATCCAGATCTCCTAAAACCGGCGTCGCGGAAATAAACAGCGGCAGAGCAACCGGCGCGAAAGCAGTCGAAGCATCGGCATTCAAGACGATGAGATGACCGGACCAATCCGCCAGGACGACTTCCAGATCGTCGTCTCCGTCCAAATCCGCCACCGCCGGAGAACCCTTGATGGGACCAGCAGCTTGATAGGGGAAGCCCTGCAAGAGATTCCCCTGACGGTCCACTGCCTTGACAAAACCGGCAAAATCGGCGCTGATCACATCGAGATGACCGTCGCCGTCGAGATCGCAAACCGCGGGGGATGCGTCGGATTCCGGACCGACCAGCGGGTATCCCGCTTGATTGTAGCTCACTTCCAATTGCAGTTGAAATTGGATGTAGTAGGGCGTCGGACCGGTTTCGTTGGCGTAGACGCAAAGCGTAAACGGAATCTCGCCCAGCGCGCAATTCGGAGTCACGGAAAAACTCAGGGCTTCCTGATTAGAAGCGACAGAACTGCCGCTTAAATCGGGATAGGATGATTGCGAATGGATCAAGGTCACCCGCGCATCGTCGCAGAAAATCTGCGCTGTCACGTCACTCGCCGTCGCGGCTAAAGGTCCATTCTGCAGGCTGACGGTGAGCGCCACCGTCTCGCCGGGATTGATCACGTTGTCGCCGTCTCCGGCGATCTCCTGAATTTCGGTGGAATGAACGACGATATTGGGATAATCTGCCTGGCGAGGAGTCAGCCAAAGCGGTGCCCAGGATTCGATGCCGCACTCGTCGTAGCCCATGCGGATCATGAAATACCCATCCATCCCCCAGCTATCCCCCCAAGAATTTTTACAGATCCAGGCGTTTTGGGAATCGCTGTACCCCACGATGCTGATCATATGACCGCCGGCTTCATCGCCCCATACATGCTGATAAACACCGCTGCTGTAGGAATAAAAATCATCGTAAACGAGAAATGCGCCGGTGATGGGACCGACATTCAAAGCCGCCTTCATCTGCGCTACGTTGGCGCAAATTCCCCAATTCTGAATCTTCACATTGCGATAGAGCCAATCCGAACACCGGTTCGAACAGGGAATCAAATCCGATGCCATATACGGCAAGCAGGGTTCATCTACTGTCCCTTGACTCTGCAAGTAGTCCAAAGTGGACGAAGCGTACCAGCCGTTGCAAGATCCGGGGCTGCAAGAGACGAGATATTGTTCCGAGAGATCCAGAGGAAACCCGGGCGTGTTCCCCGCAATCAAGATATTGGCTTCCATAGCAGCGATGCCGCCGAATGCCCAGCAGGAACCGCACTGCCCCTGATTGCGCACCGGAGTCACCCAGTTGGCGCCGTTCCGGTTGCGCCAATCCACCTCCTCATCCACCTGGTCAAGATGGCGGTCAAACTGCGGGAGAAGGGGATACTCCGTGGGGTCGAATTCTCGAGGCAGCAACCCGAGCAGGGCGCGTTTCTCTTCCCATGTCAGATTCGTATAGGGGGTCTCGCCGGCTTGCCAGCGGGCGTTCTGTTTGGCAATTTCCTGCTGTATCTTTTCGAGATCGCCGGGCGCAGCGAAAACTCTGGGCAGGATCATGATGGAAAAAATAAGAAGAGACGCAGAAATGCGGTGTGAGCGCGGCATAAGGATCTCCCGGATTCGTGGTTTTATCGAGATTCTAATCAGATTATTCAATATAGCGAAATCTACGAGTGAAATCAAGCTTTTTTTTCCAGCGGATCTTCCCCTTTCATACTTCCGCTTTCACCTTTTTAGCTTCCCTCGCAATCCGTACTCCTGCAGCTTCTTTCGCAAGGTGGGACGAGTGATCCCCAGCCGGACGCAAGCATCGCCGAAGTTCCAGCCGACCCTGTCCAGCACTGACAGAATATGACCTCGTTCCACATCCTCCAAAGTCAGGATTTCATCCGCATCACCCGGTTTTTGCGGGGCGGTTTCCGGTTGAAAAATCAGATTCAACGTCTCGCCGGTAGAATGAATGACGCTTCGCGTCAAAATGTTCTCCAATTCGCGCACATTCCCAGGCCAATGGTAATTCGTCAGCCGCCGCAAATCTTCATCCGCGATGCGACGAACGCCTGAATGCAATTCCCGAGCGATCCTCTCGATCAGAGCGCCGATGAGAATGGGGATGTCTTCCTTTCGTTCTCTCAGCGGCGGGATGTGGATGGTAAAAACATTCAAACGGTAGAAGAGGTCTTCGCGGAATTCTCCGCGGCGGATTCGTTCGCTCAAGTCTCGATTCGTGGCAGCGATGACTCTTCCGTAAAACGGCAGCTCTTTATGCCCGCCCACGCGACAGTAAGATCGCTCCTGAAGCACTCGCAGCAGTTTCGCCTGCAGTTCCATTCCGAGGTCGCCGATCTCATCTAAAAACAGCGTGCCCCGTCCGGTGATGGACAGCTTCCCTTCTCTGCGGTCCCGCGCACCGGTGAAAGCACCGCGTTCATACCCGAACAGCTCGGCTTCCATCAGAGTCGGGACGATGGCAGAGCAATTGATGGAGACAAAAGGTTCAGTCGGCGCGGAGTACTGATGAATCGCCCGCGCCACCAACTCTTTCCCGGTTCCGGTCTCACCGGTGATCAACACGGAGACCTGACTTTGTGCGGCGCGACCGATCTGTTTGTGGATCTCCAGAATCGCTCGGCTCTGACCCGCCATCCGCACTCCGGAAGTTTCTTCCTCAGCGGTTCGGATCATCTTTCCGGAAGCATCCCTAAGCTGCTGCACCCTGCCGATCACCGAATCCAGCTCGTCAATATCCAGAGGCTTGTGGATGAACTCATATGCTCCGGCTTTCATCGCCCGGATCGCATATTCCATTTCGTGGTGTCCGGTGATCAGGATCACGGGCGTGGAATCTCCGATTCCGCGCATTTCGGTGAGCAACTCGATTCCGTCGCCGTCCGGCAATTTCTGATCGAGGATCACCGCATCGGGCGGGGCAGTCAACCACTCTTTTCGTGCCAGCGCGAGATCTTTCGCCGTTCGGACTCGATGCCCCGCTCCCGCAATGTGCAGCTGCAACGTTCGCACAATGGCGTCGTCATCGTCAACAATGAGAATTTCCAGCATCGTGGGCGGTGCCGGGGAGGTAGATCCGGACTCTTGTGCCGACATTTTCATGGCTCTCTATTTCCAATCTTCCGCGATGCAATTCCACCGCTTTTCGAGCATTCAGCAGACCCAATCCGGTTCCATCCGACTTCGTCGTAAAAAACGGTTCGAATATGCGATCCTGCTGCGTTTTCGTCAATCCCTTCCCCCGATCCTCAATTTCTATCATGATTCCGCCGGTCTCGTCTCCCGCTTCCCGCACCGTTACTGTTACCGTTCCTCCGCGAGAACCATCATAGGCTTCGACGGCATTGCGCAGGATGTTGGTCAGCGCCTGGATGAGCAGATCTTTGTCACCCTGCAGCGGCGGCATCTCCGGCGTAATCTGCAGCTCGATCGAGACTCCCCGCGCGTGCGAGAACTCCTGCAAATAAGCGGCGGCTTCTCGGATCACAGCACCCATTTCCAGAGCTTCGATCTTCCCCTTTACGGGCTTGGAGTATTCCAGCAGATCGGAAAGCATTCGCTCCAATTTCAGCGTCTGTTCCTGAGCGATTTGCAGGTGCTCTTCGACCGACGCGTCCCCTGAATTCTTTCTGGATAAAATCTTCAAGTTCATCTTGATGGCGGATAGAGGATTCCGCAGTTCGTGCACCACGCCGGCGACCCACTCGCCGATTGCGGCTAATTTCTCCGCCTGCACCAGACGACGTTCCGCCGCCAGCAGTTCAGTATACGATTTTTCCAGCGATTTTCGAGACTCCTCCAGCGCCGCGCTCATCTGATCAAACGCCGCACCCAGGCGCCCGATTTCGTCGTTGCGGCGCAAATCGGCTCTCACTGTCAAGTCCCCGGCTGAAATTCGCTTCGCCGCCTCGGAGAGCCGCAGGATGGGACGGCTGATGGATTTCGAAATCCAGGCGACGACCACCAGGATCGCTCCCAGCGTCAGACTCAAACCCAATAACCAGTTGCGTTGAAAATGCTGCACTTCCGCCAGCGCTTCTCTCGCGCTCATTTCGCCAATGAGCGCCCAACCGGTCAGCGGGATGCTGCGCCACGCACCCAGAGCCGTCTCGCCGTCCCAGCCCCGGTAGATTCCAACCCCCGTTCCTCCGGTTAACGCTCTGTCTATGGCGGCGCTGCTCATTTTATGCGTGCCCGGCGCCGGATGATTCATGTGTCGGGAACGAGTCAACATCCATCGCTCTCGATCCACCAGGTAGGTGTGACCGGTCCGCCCCAAGCCGGTGTTGTCTGTGAGGAGGAAATCGAGGGACCGGGAGACGGCGATGCTTCCGACGAGCCATCCGGAAGCATCGCCACTCACATCGCCCAAACGGCGTTTCACGGAAAACCAGGTGCCAATATCGGGATGATACCGAGTGGGGGAAATATACAATCCCGTCTCCGAGTCCGCAATCATCCAGCGAGCCGAATCTCCGAGAACCAAGCCAGAATGATCCTGCGAGGTGCGAAGGGAGCTATAAGCCGCAAGGCGCCCATCCTCAGTGAATACCCCGATTGCGATGAAACTCGGATTGTTTTCCAGCCAGGATTGCAGCAGAGCGCTTCCAGCAGCCTCATTCTTCGATCCTCGAGACGCAGTTAAATCTCTGAAAACGAGGGGATGCGCCGCCAGAAGATGGAAATGATGAAAGCTCTGCCGCAACCAATGATCCACCTGAGCCTGCTTGTTCGCCGCGACCGCTTCCATATGAAGGAAGACTTCCTTCACAACCGCATCCCTCGCCAGCCGGTAACCGCGCACGCCGAGGAGAATCAAGGGAAAAATGGAGACGAGAGTGAACCAAAGCAACAGCTTGCATCCGATATTCCCGAAGAGTCTGACCTGCGCGGCTTGCTCGCCCCCGGATTCCCGTTCATCGGACGTCTTTTCTGCTCGGACAACCATCACGGCTGCATTGTAAGAAAAATCCGATCCAGATTCCAGTTTTTTCTGACATTTTTACGTCAACCGTGTGGAAAGCGCTTGACTTTTAAGGATAAAAACATTACTTTTCCCGCTGTCACACACAAGGCTTCTAACCTGAGGCGATTTATGGGATTATCCGCTTCGAATTCCTCGCATCAACCGTACATCCCCTCGACTACAAAATTGCCGGAATTGACTCCCAAAGCCATTCTGTTGGGCGTCGTCTTCGGATTCCTCTTCGGCGCGACTTCGGTGTATCTCGGTCTGAAAATCGGCTTAACGGTGTCGGCTTCCATACCGGTGGCGGTGTTGTCCATATCCCTTTTTCGATTGCTGGGACGCGCCAACATTCTCGAAAACAACATCGTCCAGACGATCGCCTCGGCGGGTGAGTCCATCGGTGCGGGCGTAGTTTTCACCTTACCGGCTCTGTTTTTGATGGGCTTCGACCTGAAATACATAACAATTCTCATCCTCGCTTCCATCGGCGGCATCCTGGGCGTCCTCTTTATGATCCCCATTCGCCGCTCGCTGATTGTCAAAGAACACGGCATCCTCCCCTATCCGGAAGGCACAGCCTGCGCGGATGTCTTGATCGCCGGTGAGAAGGGCGGGCAATTGGCGCAGAAAGTCTTCCTGGGGCTGGGCGTCGGATTTGTATATACATTTTTTATGCGGATTTTGAACTTCTGGCGAGTCACACCGGGATGGGAACCGAAGTGGTTCAAAGGCGCAGCCATCCGCGGCGAAGTCTCTCCGGAACTGCTGGGCGTCGGATATATCATCGGCTTGCGAATTTCGGGCTATATGCTCTCCGGCGGTGTCCTCTCCTGGCTGGTTTTAATCCCATTGATCAAGCTGTTCGGGGAAGCGGCTTCCGTCGTGATCGCCCCCGCCGCCGACGGATTGACCATCGCGCAGATGACCCCGGATGATATCTGGGCGAATTATATTCGTTACATCGGCGGCGGAGCCGTCGTTTTCGGCGGAATCGTCACGCTCCTGCGCGCGCTCCCGACCATCTGGAACAGCTTCCGCGAAAATATGCGGGAAGTGCTGGACCGCCGCGGCGGCGCGTTTGACACCCGCCAACGCACGGAACAGGACATCCCCGTTTTTTGGGCTTTGATCGGCGCCGTCGCATTGGTCGGCGTCATCGCCTTTCTCCCCCAGATTCCAGGGGGGGCGCTGACGCACTTTTTCTCCGCCGCTCTGATCGTATTTTTCGGCTTCTTCTTCGTGACGGTCGCCAGCCGCATCGTCGGACTGGTCGGATCCTCGTCCAGCCCGATTTCCGGCATGACCATCACCACGCTGATGATCACCTGTTTGATTTTCGTTGCGCTGGGCTGGACGGGGCATGAGTTCGCCGTGGTCGCCATCGCGATCGGAGGCGTCGTCTGCATCGCCGCCGCCAACGGCGGAGCCACCAGCCAGGATTTGAAAACAGGCTATCTCGTGGGTGCGACACCCCGCCTGCAGCAAATCGGGCTGATCATCGGAGTGTTGACTTCTTCCGTTGTCGTGGGGCTGACCCTTTTCTATCTGCATTCGACTTTAGGAGTGGGATCAATAGAATTGACCGCGCCCAAGGCTCAGCTTATGGCGATCATCGTGGACGGAGTCCTGACGCAGAAGCTCCCCTGGGATTTGGTGATCGCCGGCATTTGTATGGGAGCGGTGATTCAGCTGTGCGGAGTCGAAGCGCTGCCTTTTGCAGTCGGAGCGTACCTTCCCATGGAGATTTCCGTGCCCATTTTCGTCGGCGGTATTTTGAGATATTTCTTAGACCGCATTTTCAAGATCAGCGGTGCGGAATCGGAAACCAGCCCCGGCGTGCTGTACAGTTCGGGTCTGATCGCCGGTGGCGCTCTGGGCGGAATCCTCTGGGCGGTCTCCAAAGGGTTGGAATCCGGCGGAAACTCGTTCATTTTAAAATTGATGAACATCGGGCCTAGTCTGGGGTTGGTGAATCTGCCGTTTCCCTTATCGGAATTGATATCCATCGCCGCTTTCAGTCTGCTCTGCATCACCGTGATTTTGCTTTCGAGAAAGGCGAAGAATCAACAAGCATAAACTGAATGTGAATCCGGCACTGGCGCTCATCCGCGATCTGGTCGGGCTCTTTTTACCGGAGCTCTGCGTTCTATGCTCCAGCCCTTTGCAGAAAGCGAATCTCTACGTGTGCCCTGAATGCTGGAGGCGGCTTCCCGTTTTTCCGGATCGGACTACGGCGCCGTTAAGATCGCTGCGCGGCGTTCTCGACCGCCTCTGGATCGGATGGGTGTACGATGATCGAATTCGAAAGCTGGTGCACCAGTTCAAATACGACTGCAGGCCGGAATTCGGAGAGCTTCTAGTCCAGGAATGGCTGAAAGTCATCCCGCACCGCGAGGAATTATATCAGACGCAGATCATCCTTCCGGTACCGGTGCACAGCGCTCGCCGACGCTGTAGAGGCTTCAACCAGAGCGAGCGCTTGGCATGCAGTCTCGCCGAAAAATTCGAGACGGAAATCGCGGTGGACGGAGCCGTCCGAATGATCAACACGCGATCGCAGACTCATCTGAATCGAGAAGAGCGCTGGCAGAGCGTTTCGAGGGCTTTCCGAATCACCGATGAAAGCCTCGTCCGCGGCAGAAGGGTCCTGATCGTGGACGATCTCGCCACGACGGGCGCCACCCTCCACGCGTTGGCATCGCTCCTGCGGCGCTGCCGCGCGGCATCAGTTTCGGCGGCGGTGCTGACGTCACCTCTAATAGGGGACTCGCAATTAGAAAAATTGTCTTGACATTGCAGCGTGTTTGGCGTAAATTTGAAACCATATGAGTGGAAATGCTATGTTTAATGAAGACGCAGAAATCCGTCGGGATATCAAGAAGCTGAAAAGCCGGATCAAGAAATCCCCTCTGCTGTTCGCTCGTTTGGCGGATTGTTATGTTCGGATCGGCGAGATGGATCTGGCGGAAAAGACGCTGAAATCCGGGATCGAGAAATATCCGAACTACACGACCGGATTGCTGATCCTGGGGGAATTATATTTGTTCCGAAGTTTTTATCGCGACGCAGAAGAAGTCGTGCAGAAGGGATTGCAAATCGAACCCAACCATCTGGGCCTCCTGCAACTCCTGAAAAGAATCAAAAAGGGAATGGAAAGCGATCACGAATGCGCGAAGATTCAAGCCACCATCGCGCAACTCGATCCTTTGGGAGAAGCGCAGGCTCAGATTGCCGCGGATGCGGATCACGGGGCAGCGGACGAAACCCCGTCTGCAGATCAGGAAGCAGGTGTCCTTCCGCATCCTTATCAGATGTGGAAATTGCGAGCGGCTCACAAGTTGCGATCCATCGAGACGTCGGAGACGGAATCCACGCATCAAACACTGCAAGATGAAACAGGAATCCGGACGAGCGATAGCGCAGAAGAAACTCCTGTGCATCCGCTGCAAACCGAAATCGCTCCCGAAGAGGAAAGCCCGAAGAGAAGCGAGGGAGTCGGGATATCGGAATTCACGGAATACCTGAAGGATATTTCCACATATAGTCCGGAGGAAGAGAAATTCGATTCACCCGTCGAAGAATCGGAAACGCCTCAAACCAAACCCCGCATCGCCACGAAAACTCTGGGGGAATTGTACGCCAAACAGAATCAATTCGCCGAAGCAATCGCCATCTACGAAAAGCTGTTGGAAAACGACCCTGAGAATGAATCGTTCCGCGCCCGCCTCGAAGACCTGAGAACGCGGTGGGAGTTGTCTATGGAGGAATCTTCGAGAGAGCCTGCAGATGGATAGGATCATTCAGATGCGACAGGCGATCTGGGAACAGAACCTGCCGAATTTTTTAGTCAGCCGCCTGTCCAACATCCGCTTCCTGTGCGGTTTCACCGGCAGCGCCGGAATGCTGCTTTTCACACCCAAAAAAGTGCGCTTCTTCACGGATTTCCGCTACCAGAACCAGGCGCAAGAAGAAGTGAAAAACGTGGAAATCATCATCTATCAGGACGAATTTATCTCAGAGATCCGCCGGCGCTCGCTGCAGATGAAGGGGAAAATCGGCTACGAAGCCCACTATCTGGATGTCGCGACGTACCATCACCTCGTAGATCGCTTCCCCCAGCTGGACTGGATCCCCACCCATAAATTCGTCGAACAAATTGCGTCGGTCAAGACGCCGGATGAAATTCTGAAGATCAAAAAGGCGATCGCTATCACGGACGAGGTTTTCTCCGAGATCCTGCCACTGCTGAAGCCCGGCGTGCGGGAAAATGAGATATCCGCAGAGATCTCCTATCGACACCGCCGGAAAGGAGCCGAGGGGGACGCCTTCCCGCCCATCGTCGCTTCCGGGGTTCGTTCCGCGCTGCCGCACGGCATCGCCGGCGAAAAAATAATTCAGAATGGAGATATCGTTACGATTGATATGGGGTGCATTTATCAGGGTTTCACCAGCGACCTGACCCGCACCGTGGCTGTCGGGGAAATCAACCCCAAGTTGAAGACGATCTATAATGTGGTTTTGGAGGCGCAAAGCGCTGCGATCGCAGCTGCCAGAGCCGGGATGGCAGCGAAAAGCCTGGACGGCGTCGCCAGAGAGATCATTCAGAAGGCGGGATACGGCGAATTTTTCGGACACGGTTTGGGGCATGGTCTGGGTATCGAGGTGCATTCGGAGCCGCGGGTATCTTTCAATTCGGACGATATCTTGAAAGCGAACCAGGTGATCACGATTGAGCCGGGGATCTATATACCCGAGCTGGGGGGCGTGCGCATCGAGGACGACCTATGGTTGAAAGACGGCGAAGCGGAAGTGTTGACGCAATCCCTCCGGGAACTGCAGATCGTCTGATCCTTTACCCTGAGTCCGTCCTTCATTCGAAATTTCTTGCATCAGTTGAAACTTGATTCTTCTATCAACACAGTGGGAATGTCAATGACACGCCGATTGAACCCCTGGTTAGGGGTTTTACTCTTTCTGAGTTTCGCGCAACCTTCTCGGAGCCTTGAAACCGCGCGGGAAATTCTGTTCGAAGTGAACCGCCCTGTGACGCTGCAAATGACGCCTGAGGGAGAGCGCACCGGACTTCCCGATCTGGATGCGGTTCTGAATCAGTCCCCCGGCTGTCTGGTGCGACACGCCTTGAACCTCCCCCCGAACCGTCACGCAGGGCTGAAAAAATATCTGCTGCTCCGGCTGCAGGATGATCATCCCGACGCTGTGCGATTGTGGATCTCGAAACTGGAACGCCTGGGTTCTGTTCACTGGGCTCGGTCCAACCGCCTCTTCGCCGTAAATTTCACGCCCGACGACCCGCTTTTCCCACAACAGTGGGGACTCGGAAAAATCAACGCCCCCTCCGCCTGGGATTGGACTCGCGGCTCCGCTTCCGTCCCCATCGCGATCATTGACACCGGCTGCCAGATGGATCACCCCGATCTAATCACCTCGTTTTGGACCAACACAGGAGAAATCCCGGATAACGGATTGGACGATGACGGCAACGGTTTCACGGATGACATTCATGGCTGGGATTTTGTGGACGCTCCCACGTTCCCCAGCGGCGGGGATTACATGGTTCCCGACAGCGACCCCAGCGATGAAATGGGGCACGGCACGGCGATCGCAGGGATCTGCGGCGCGGCGATCCACAATGGGATCGGCATCGCAGGACTAGCGCCGGACTGTCCCTTAATGATCCTGCGAGCCGGTAATATGAACGGCTTCTTGCAGGAAGACGACGTCGCCTCCGCCATCCTTTACGCACTGGACAACGGCGCACGGATTGTAAATATGAGTTTTGGAGACACTCAGGCAAGCCCGATGCTGGAAGACGTGATCAATTACGCGTCTCAAGGCGGGCTGTTAATGGTGGCATCCTCCGGCAACTTCGGCAGCACGGAACTGACCTTCCCCGGAGCGTTCGGACCGACGTTGTGCGTCGGCGCCAGCAACGAAAACAACGCCCGCGCAGTCTTTTCCAGTTATGGAACCGCGCTGGACATCATCGCCCCGGGAACAAACATCATCTCCACTTTGATGGATAACCAATACGGCGCATTTCAAGGCGGCAACGGCACCTCGTTTTCCACCGCGTACGCATCCGCCGCCGCGGGGTTGGTGCTGAGCCTTCATCCGGATTGGGACGCCGCCATGGTGTCTTCCGTGCTGAAAGAGTCCGCTCTGGATGTCCCCCCTGCTGGCTGGGATCCGCAACACGGTCAGGGAATCCTAAGAGCAGATTTAGCTTTGGAAATCGAAGAAGCGTTGACGGTGGAGATCATTTCGCCGATTATGTCTCAGGGCTTTTCCGCGACAGACACGATCCAGATTATGGGCACAGCTGCGGGCATATATCTGCAGGAATTTTCGATTTATACCGGTTTGGGCAACAATCCACAAACTTGGAATCTGATCAAGACGGACCGGGAGAATCAGGTCGTCAACGGGCATTTGGGGATCTGGCGCAACCTGGAGCCTCTGGATACCGCCTACACCATCCGCGTCGAAGCGATGGACCGCTTCGGCAATACGGTGGATGATCGCGTAGTGATCTACTACGATCCCTCTCCGCCTCAGATCACCGACATCTCTTTAGTCTCTATTCTGGATGGTGACCGACCCTCCTATTTGTTGAGCTTTCACACGGACGATTTGACTATTGCAAAAGTATGGTTGAAAGGGCTGGGAGCATCCTTCAGCCGCTGGATCTCGCAGTCGCTCAACTATCGAACCACGGATCACATCATCCTCCTCGGCGGCGACCTCATTCCGGATCAATATCAATATTACATTTGGGCGCAGAATTCGACGGGGCTGGAAGACAGCACGGAAGTTTTGGGCGTTTTCGATTTGCGGCAGCCTTCGATTGCGACGAACTACTTCGTGGAACTGCCCCCCAGCGGAATCCCCCCAGGATATTTGCTGGAGGACGTCACGGATTTGGACGGCGATGGGTTCCTTGAGATCTGGCAGGATTCTCTCACCCCCAGTGGCAGCAAGGCGAATCTGCGCGTCTGGGAAGCGACGTCGGGCTGGAGTTTCGCAGATCTGAATCTCGATTTCGGCAGACAGATCCCCAAGTCCATCGGGGATAGCGACGCGGACGGTTTACCCGAACTTCTCACTCTCTACGCCGGCAGCAGCAAAATTTTCGAAGCTGTGGAACCGGGAGGATTGCCTCAGCCGGACCACATCAGCTGGTCGGATTCCGGCGATGTCTGGGGCGCGAAGTTGATGGATCTGACGCCGGGCGACGGTCACGGCGAAGTCCTGCTCGTGTCCGGAGGCACTTACCAGCTTTACGCGAATAACGGATCCGGCGCTCTGACGTTTCTGCAGGCGTTGCCCAATCCGTTCCTGAGTTCGCCCACGATCCTGCCTCCTTATTGCCGTCTCAACGACTTCGACGGCGATGGGAAAAAAGATCTTCTCTTCGGCGATTACGACGGGAATCTGTTCATCTACGAACGGCAGGTGGACAACTCCTTCCAATTATCCTGGTCCCAATCGCTGCCTCTGCTGGATACGGGGGAATTCTTAACCGAAGGCGATTACGACGCGGACGGCACGATCGAATTCGCGGCTCTGGCGCACACTCAGACCACACTGGCGGGCGAGCACCTGGCGGATACGCGGTACTGGGCTCTCTATATCTACAAGACCACGGGTGACAACGCTTACTCCTGCATAGATACAATGTACTTCTTCGGCGCGGAAAACCCGGCGGATTTCGCTTCGGGCATCAATTCTGGAGACGTGTACGGAACTTCCGCTCCGGAAATTCTGGTCTGCGTGTACCCGGATTTCTACGTCATACGATGGAATCCCGCAACCACGGATTACGAAGTCATCTGGTATTATCCGGAATGCCGCAGCAATAAAGCCGTGGTGGGAGATTTCAACCGGAACGGCCACAACGACCTGCTCTTCAACAGCGGATCCGTCACCCGGATCTTCGAAGCCGTCGGGAACTGGTCTTACTGGCCTCCGCCGCCGCTGAACTTCACCGCCGTCCCCAAACCCGACCGCATCACACTCAGCTGGTCGCCGGTGGAAGGGGCTCTGAGCTACAACCTCTACCGTTATCGAAATTCCAGCACCGCGCCTCTGGATACGCTGATCATCATCAATGAACCGAATGTATCCTACACGGATTTCTTCGTAGAATTGGATTCGATCTATTACTACGCCGTCTCCACGATGAAAATCGGTCAGCCGGAAGGTCCCACCACCGTGCCCATTCAGGCGATTCCCAACAATCCCCCCTACGTGCTCGGCGACACCGCGCACTTCGTGTACCCCAATTTCGTCACCATCGAATTCAACGAACCGATGAACAACTCGATCCTGGATCCCAATAACTATTGGATCGCCGCCAGCTTGCAGCAACCCAACTCCATCGTGGCGGATCAAGGCGGAAAAAAAGCGGTGCTGACCTTCGACCCGGTCTTCGTTGACTCGACCTACCGTTTGATCATTTTTCAGTTATATGACCTGCAGGGATCCATCCTCTCCACGTTGAATGACACGCTGTATTTCACCGTATCGCCCGCGGCGCAGAACCCGCCCTATCTCGTATCCGCCGTGGGAAATGTCGCCGAAAACCGCATCGCATTGCTCTTTTCGCAAGCCATGAACACCACGGAACTGGCGTTCAAAGGGAATTACTCGGTGACGGCGGATCCGATCACCGGGCTTGCCAACCCTACTTCGATCATCATCGCCGCCGTTGAATTGGACGAGAGTCTTACAAATCAGTGCATCCTCAAAATAGATCCCAAAACGCCGATCGGCGCTATGGGAAAGGTCTATCGCATCACCGCTCGGAACCTGCATAGTCAAACCGGATTACCCCTGGATCCGGCGTACAATACGGTAACCCTGGCGTTCGGTCAAGAGGATCTGCGCAGCGTATATGTTTACCCCAATCCGTACACCGGCGGAACGCTGGTGGACGGCGAAGCCTGCGTCGTTTTCGCCAATTTGACCGACGATGTTGAAATCCGCATCATGACGCTGGAAGGCATCGTCATTAAAACATTGAAATCCAACGGCAACACCTATGGCGGCATGCGCTGGTATCTCGACAACGAACGCGGGGAAAAAGTGGGTTCAGGAGTCTATCTGTATCAGGTTCGAAATGATGAGATGAGGATCTGGGGCAAACTGGCGGTGGTCCGGTGATGCGGATTGGTTTGACGGGCGGCATCGGCTGCGGCGTGAGTTTGGTGGCGCAACGGTTTTCTGAATGGGGTATTCCCGTCGTCAAGGCGGACGATATCGGACGCGGTCTCCTGCAGCAAGCGGAGATCAAACGGGAGTTACTAAACGCATTCGGGCAGGAAATCCTCTTGCCGGAAGGCGAAATTGACCGGAAGCGCTTGGGGATGCAGGTGTTCGCCGACACTGAAAGCCGTGAGAAACTGAACCGCATCGTTCATCCGCCGATGATCGAAGCCATTGCCGCGGAAACGCGCGAACTGGAAGCGCAGCACGGCATCGCCGCCGTGGACGCGGCGTTGATCTACGAATGGGGCATCGCCGGATTCTTTCATAAAATCCTCGTCGTGCAGGCACCTCTCGAACTGCGGCTGGCGAGAATCTCCGCCAGGGACGGCTTGTCGCGGGAGCAGATCGAACAGCGCATTGCGGCGCA
>CAZUTK010000014.1:34046-44298 GCA_964623265.1 uncultured bacterium
CATCGAGGAAAAATGCCGCCGGGCGGATTTCGTGATCGTGAACGACGGTTCCCGTGAAGAGCTGGTGCGGCGTTTAGATGAGCTAATCCCTGTGATTTTGAAATCCGCCGATTCTGAGAACTGAAAATGGCGAGCATAAAAAAAACCGAACTCACGTTCGGTTTTTTCGTGCCGGAGGCCGGATTTGAACCGGCACGCCCTTTCGAGCGCCACCCCCTCAAGATGGTGTGTCTGCCAATTTCACCACTCCGGCGATGCTTTTATATCTTGCTTACAGCTGCGGTTTGCTCGTCTGATCTTTTTTCTGATCTTCACCACTCGAACTCGACTGGCTTTCCGCGGGGGGGGTGCCGGGAGGGGTCGTGATCGGGACTTCCGGATTCACATCCGGCGCCACGAAATCGGATGCAGTCGGGACGCGCGGTAGATTCTGAGCGCTGGACTGAATCTCCTGCTGAGTCACCGAACGCGGCTTTCCGAATCCCTTTCCCATCAGAGACAATCCCAGCGAATTCAGCATAAAAATGACCGCCAAGATCGTAGTGGCGCGGGATAAAAAGGTGGCTGTGCCGCGCGCGCCCAGAAATGATGTGGCCGCTCCGCCCCCGAAAGCCGATCCCGCCAGTCCTCCGCCTTTCGATGATTGCAGCAGAATCGCGATCACCAGCAGAGCCGATACCACAACATGCAGAAAGATGAGAATTCCGTAGATCATATTTCATCCAGTGTTAGTTGACTTCTTCGCCGGCTCGGACGATTTCCGCGAAATCGCCCGCCTTCAAGCTGGCGCCGCCGACCAATGCGCCGTCAATATCCGGCTGCTTCAATAAATCCCGCGCATTGTCGGGTTTGACGCTGCCGCCATAGAGAATTAAAATTGCATCCGCTGCGACGTGATCGTCCATTTCCGAAAGGATACCCCGGATGTATTCGTGCATCTGCTGAGCTTGTTCGGGCGTGGCGGTTCTCCCCGTGCCGATCGCCCAAACGGGTTCATAGGCGATGACAACTGTCGCAAGCTCCTCCTTCGTCAAACCGTTCAGCGCTACCTGCATCTGTCCGCGGACCACTTCACGATGCGTACCCGCTTCGCGCTGTGCCAGCGTTTCCCCGACGCAGACAATCGGCGTGAGGCTGTGTCGCAGCGCCGCCTTCGCTTTGCGCTGTACGTCCTCATCCTTCTCGCCGAAGTACTGCCTCCGTTCCGAATGTCCGATGATGACGTAACGGCAGCCGATATCCTTCAGCATCGGAGCGGATACTTCACCGGTGAAGGCACCGGTGTCCTCCCAGAACAAATCCTGAGCCCCCCAGCGGATGCGGGTCCCTTTCAGAATCTGCGCCGCCTGATGCAGCGCCGTGAAAGGCGGACAAACCGCAATTTCCACTTTCGTGAACGGTTCCAACCGGGACTTCAACTGCCTCAGTAAATCCAGGCATCCCTGTTCGTCCGCTGGATTCAACTTCCAATTTCCGGCGATGAATTTCTTTCGTTTCATAGGTGAAAAATTATGCATTCGTTAAAGCCGCTACGCCGGGGAGGATTTTTCCTTCGAGAAATTCCAGCGATGCGCCGCCGCCGGTGGAAACGTGGCTGACGCCTTTTTCGTATCCGAATTGCTTCACCGCGGCGGCGGAATCTCCTCCGCCTACGATGGTGACGGCGCCTTTCGCAGTCGCTTCCGTCAGGGCGTGCGCCACCACTTTCGTTCCCGCGGCGAAGGGCTCCATTTCAAAGACTCCCATAGGACCGTTCCACACCGCGGTTTTTGCATTCAAGATTCGGGAGCGGTACAATTTCGCCGTTTCAGGACCGATATCCACACCCATCCAGCCCGCTTCGATTCGATCCGCCGGCACAATGCGGGTTTTCGCAGTTGGCTCCAATTTTTCTGCGATGACCGCGTCCACCGGCAGCAGAAATTCGACTTTCGACCCTTGACTCTGCTGTAAGATGGCCTTGGCAACGTCCAGGGTGTCCGGCTCGAACAGCGAGGCTCCGATTTCCAAGCCCTTCGCCTTCAAGAAAGCGAAAGCCATCCCGCCGCCGATTAGAAGGCTGTCCACCTTCTTCAGCAGATTCTGGATCACTTCGATCTTGCCGGATATCTTCGCTCCGCCTAGGATCGCCACAAAAGGGCGCACGGGGTTTTCCAACGCTCTGCCGAGATACTTCAGCTCCTTCTGCATAAGATACCCGGCCGCATTCTGCCGGAAGAAATGCGTGATCCCTTCCGTCGAAGCGTGAGCGCGGTGCGCTGTCCCGAAGGCGTCATTGACGTAAATGTCGCCTAACTTCGCCAGCGCTGCGGCGAAATTCGCATCGTTCTTCTCCTCTTCGGCGTGGAAGCGAAGGTTTTCCAGCAGTATGCAATCTCCAGACTGCAGCGCGTTGACCTGCAGTTCCACTTCCGCTCCGATGCAATCGCGAGCGAACTGCACCGGCTTTTGCAGCAGTTTCGAAAGGTGATCCGCGACCGGCTTCAGACTGAACTCGGGATTGGGTTTGCCCTTTGGTCTGCCCAAGTGAGACATCAGGACGGCTTTGCCGCCGTCGTCGAGGATCTTCCGGATAGTCGGAAGCGCCTCGCGGATCCGGACGTCATCCCGAATCGTCCCATCCTCTGCGAAGGGGACGTTGAAATCCACTCGCACCAGGACCCGCTTCCCCTTCAATTCAATCTGATCAATGGACAATTTTTTCATAAAGCCGCCATCTTACGGATTAAGTCCACCACCCGGCAGGAATAACCCCATTCGTTGTCATACCAGCCGACGACTTTTACCAAATTGCCTTGCATAACAAAAGTGGAGGCGGCATCGAAGATGCAGGAATGAGGATTGCCGATGATGTCTGCGGAGACAATCTCGTCTTCGGTGTATTCGAGGATGCCCTTCATGCGCCCTTCGGCGGCTTTTTTCATGGCGTTGTTCACTTCTTCGACCGTAACGTTCTTGTCGAGCACCGCCACAAGATCTGTTACGGAACCATCCATCACCGGCACGCGGAACGCCATGCCGTCGAGCTTCCCTTTCAATTCCGGGATGACTTTGCCGACTGCCTTGGCGGCGCCGGTGGTGGTGGGGATGATGGACACCGCTGCGGAGCGCGCGCGTCGCAAGTCTTTGTGCGGCATATCGAGCACGCGCTGATCGTTGGTATACGCGTGGATGGTGGTCATCAATCCGTGCCGGATGCCGAACGCATCATGCAGCACTTTCACCATCGGAGCCAAACAGTTCGTCGTGCAGGATGCGTTGGATACGATCTTGTGCTCCGGTTTTAAGACCTGGTCATTGACTCCCAGAACGACGACGGCGTCAATTTCGTCCTTGGCGGGAACTGTCAGCAAGACTTTTTTCGCGCCTGCCTGCAGGTGTTTTTCCAGCTTATCCTTCGAGCGAAAAACGCCGGTGGACTCCACCACATAATCCGCGCCCAGTTTTTTCCAGGGAAGTTCCGCCGGATCTTTCAATGCGAAAATCGGGATCTTCTTCCCCGCCACGATTAGATTCTGATCATCATAGGAAACTGCATCGGGAAAACGACCGTGCGTGGAATCATATTTCAATAAATGCGCCAAGGTTTTGGCATCCGTAAGATCGTTGATTCCCACATATTCAATGTCCGGATCTTTGTAGGATGCCTTGAAGACGAGACGTCCGATGCGTCCGAAACCGTTGATACCGATGCGAATTGACATATTGCCTCCAGATGGACTCAAATGCGGTGTTAGTGCATTAGAGTTAATTTACATTTAGCTTTTTCTTCAGCAACGATGCCGATCCCACTGCGCGAAACGCCCGGATAAATTCGCACGCGCTGCGATAAGAATGTTCGGCGATGGCGTCCGCATATTTTTTGTCAATGGAATCAATTTGTTCCTTAAAAGGCTTGGTGGCTTCTTTGATGTTCTTGTTGTGCAGAGCCGCCCATTTCTTCATTTCCGCCAGCAGATCCGGATGCAGGTGCTCGTGAGCGATATTCTGCCATTCCGTGCCGACGTTCCCCTTGCGGATGCCGTATTCAGTGAATTGACCCATTAAATGCAGCGGTGTTCCGGTGATGCCGTGCTGAGCGATGCAGACTCCGTAGGGACGGATCGCGTCGAAAATTTCACCGGTGCGCTGCAGATCAATGTGGACTTCCTCGCCGGGCAGATAATTGCCGTGTTTGGAACCATTGTTGACGGCTAAAAGATCCGGATGGATGCCGGCTTCCTTCAACGCGCGAATGAAGGTCAGAGCCTCCTCTACGGTGGTGATTTCCGAGCTCGATCCCACGGATTTGATCTCGCCGACTTCCACTTCCAAGCCGATCTGCAGATCGCTGATGCCGCGCGCCAACTCCCGTGTGATGCGGATATTCTCCGTCAGCGCATTGAAGGACGCATCAATGGCGAATGAAGTGTAACCCGCCTCCAGTTCCGCGGCGATCAGCTCCCGCGAACTTTCCAGCTCTTCATCCGAGAGATCTTTGACGGTGATGTGATCCCCATGGATGAAAAAAGGCTTGTCGAAACGCTGCTGTTCCGCGTAGCCGATAATGGTTTCCCAGAAAATCTGCGGCGTCTGTCCGGTGTAGCCGCCCTTGAGATTGCCCTCCGTCTTCGCGAGCTCGAATGCGACCACGGCATCCAGTTCCTGAGCCGCCCGCATAATGCCGGGGATGGAGTGCTTGATGCGGATGTTGCACGCCATGACCATCACCTTTTCGTCGCGGAAGGCTTTGATGATCGGGTGACTGCCGATGAGGCAGATCGAGCTGTGTGCGCCGAGCTTTTCACGCACCGCGTCGGGTCTTAGATCCAGCAAACTCTTCATAAATCACATTCTCGTTTCACGCTTTATTTTCGATACGGAATGGGATCTTTCTGATTCTGAAAAGAATCCTCGGATCCACTTCCGTAAATCTCCCGATCCGTCAGCGGCGGGTGGATTCGGATGAGCATCAACTGAGCGGGTTGATCAACGACGGATCGCAGCAGCACGGGCGCCGAGCCGAAGTTCGCCATCTCCAGCGTGATGGGCGCCTCGAAACCAGGATCAATCTTCGGTGCGTTGATGTGAATCGCGATCCCGATCCGCGCCCAGCTGCTCCGGCCTTCGACGAATCCCACCAAATCGTTCGGGATGCGGATCGTCTCCAGCGTCTGCGCAAGCACAAAATCGCCGGGGGGCAATAGATAGGTCTCCTGCTCCAGATGTTCCCAGATATCAAGCGACTGCCAGATGGATTTATCCATCTGGATGTAGGATAATCTCTCAGGCAGAGCCTTGAAGCGGGTGAATTTTCGACCCAGACGCAGATCCACGGACACCTGCTTCACATCCGTTAGGTCAATCCGGGGATCAAAACGCAGTTTCTCTTCTTGGATATAGCGCAGTATTTCAGGCCGCGAAAGTACCATAAGATCGTCTTTTTCGTCAGCGTGCAATGCGCCTGCAACGATTCAGCACTGAAGAATCTGGAGAGGCTTTATCCAAAGAACAGTTCGGCGATCTCATACAGTTCCATATCCACTTTTTTATTTTCCAGCACAGCGTCTTCCAGCTTCACCGTAACGATGCTTTCAGAACGCAGCGCCACCATTTTGCCGAATTCGTTGTTCTTAACCGCGTCCACCGCTTTCACGCCGAAGCGCGTTGCCAGAATCCGATCGTACGCCGTGGGGCTGCCGCCGCGCTGAATGTGACCCAGAACCGTCAACCGCGTCTCGATGCCGATGCGTTCTTCCAGTTGATCGGACACGACGCGACCGATCCCGCCCAGACGGACGTGGCCGAAAGCGTCGGTTTTGTCGCTCTGCAAAACCACCTCCCCGCCTTTGGGAACCGCTCCTTCAGAAACGACTACAATGGAGAAGCTCTTGTGCTGATGGCGCTTCTTCAGCTTGCGGGTGAGATCATCCATATCGAAGGGGATCTCGGGAATCAAGATGGCATCCGCGCCGCCGGCGATGCCGGACATCACGGCGATCCAGCCGGAATGCCGCCCCATCACCTCGACGACCATAATGCGGTGATGTGACTCCGCCGTCGTGTGCAGACGATCAATCGCTTCCGTGACGATGGAAACGGCGGTGTTGAACCCGAAGGTGAAATCGGTCCCTTGGATATCATTGTCAATGGTCTTGGGGACACCGACGACCTTGATTCCTTCTTGATGCAGCTTCAGAGCAATGGAGAGGGTGTCTTCCCCGCCAACCGCGATCAGCGTATCAATGGAGTATTTCTTCAGATTTTCTTTGAGTTTCGTCCAGTCGTCCGGATTTTTCGTGGGATTCGTGCGGGAAGTCCCCAGGATTGTGCCTCCGCGATGGAGAATACCGGAAACCGCGTAGAGACTCAGCGGCTCGACATCACCGACCACCAATCCCCGCCATCCGTTCTTGATTCCGAGCACGTCCCATTTGTAAGTCTCGATCGCTCGGCGAGTTACGCCGCGGATGACGGCATTCAATCCAGGGCAGTCTCCGCCCCCAGTTAGAAGTCCGATTCGCATAGCATCCCTTTTAGAAAATAGAATATTTAATTTACTATTTTTCTATTTCAAAGTCAAGATAAATGCTTACTTTCTCGCTCTTTGATCTATTAAAAGAGATCGAAACAGCGGGGTTTGGGCAAGGAAAAGGCATTCTGGCAGAATTCAACTGTATCCTCGCCTTCAAAATCCAGCAATCCATAACGAAACGCGTCTTCGGCGCTGGTGTAACCGCAGAACATCTGCGAAAACGCATCCACCGATCCCGCCACCCGCCGCTTGGGATCGGATCCTTCTTCCCGCATTTTCGCACTCTTCCCATTGAACTCAAAGGTCAGCGTCCGATCGCCGATCAGCTCATCCAGCAGCTCTACGGTGAGCATTCCCTCGATTCCATTGAATCGCCGGCCGCTTTCGAACGCAGATTGCAGATTGACGATGCGATACATCCAGCCCAAGCCTAAAACAGCGGTTTCCGCATATAGACGTTGGATCATCCGGCGGCTTTCGCTTCTTGGATCTTCCACCCAGAGATGGAACGATTCATCTGCGGGTAAAACTAGGCGGACGACCTGGATTTGATCGCTCAACCTCGAAATATAGGTTAACAAGGCTTCTTGCGCTTCCAGCGTCGCTGCCTGCCATTCGTGGATCACCAATTCCTGAACAAAAGAATTGCTTTCCACACAGCGCTGCAGCGAATAAATCATATAGCCGATCAAGTCGCCGCTGAAGCGAACGGCGGCGGCGATTCTACCGGGCGATAAAATCTTCTCCCGCCAGTATCTTTCCCGGCGTCTTAACAAACCGTTGGATTGGCGGGCGGTTTCCTCGTAAAATGCCATCAGTTCCGCTATCGCCTTTTCGGAGAGGATTTCCACGGCAATATCGCGATCTTCTTCTTCAACATCGTATTCCCACAATTGCGAACAGGGAATGCGGTATTCTTTCACTTCGCCGGCATAGCCCCAGCCCAGACGACGATAGAAGCGATGCTGGAACGGGTAAAGAATGGATGCCGCCACCCCTTCTTCTTCCAGTTCTTTCAAGGCTTCGGTGATCATAAAATGAGCGATTCCTTCCCGTCGGCGATCTGGGCGGACGGCGACGTTGCCGATGCCGACCACCGGCACGGCAATCTCCTCTTGATACTGTTCGAAGCGGTAGCCGATCATGCAGGCGACCGGCTGGCGGTCGTCCGTCACGACGTAAACGTCGTCGAGGCTTCCCCGTGGATTATCCGCGAATACCGCCTGTCGTTCCTGCAGACTCAATTCCAACAGGGGATACGCCCATTCGTGCAGCTTAGCCAATTCCGGCACATCGGCGGGATTCGCCTTCCTCAACGTCAAATTCGCCATTCAGGATCTCCCCCTTATTCCGATCCCTGAAGATCGTCTTCCCGCGCTCCGTTCTCACCATCCGAAACGCAAAAAGTGCGGATCCAGTACCGAAAGCGGGACCCGTAAATCATATCGTACAAATCCATCTGATCCGGAATGATGCGGACGGCGGCTTCGCGGACTTCGTCCGCCAGCGCCTGAGCCTGCGCAGGAGTCAAGGTTCCGGTAACGATTCTGCGTCCTGCGCAGTCCACGATGCTTTGCAACGTGCGCAGCTTTCGGTCTTCGCGTTGTTGTTCGGGCGTTAGAGAACGGTATAATGCATCCATTCGCATCCTCCCTACTTCATTCCATCCGATCCAAACGATTCGCATCTAGCGCTTTTCTTCAGGCGGACGGCAGTAATCTCCAACTGCGGATTTTTTTCAACATACGCTGATAGTGGCTGCCCTGCCAATAGATTCTACCGCACACAGGGCAGCGGCGGAACCGATCAAAGGATGCATAGACCCGCGGCGGCAGCTCACCGCGTACATCTTCTTTGGTGATGTCCTGCACAAAACAGTTGCATTTCAGACAGACCGCCAGAGGATTCGCATGAACATCCAGATGATAGCTCTCCTGCAATTCCTGAAGCTGAACTTCCAAATCCGAATGTTTTACGGTGAAATAACGGATTCCGTACTGCAGATTCAGAAAATCCGCGCCTGAAACAATCCAGATCCTTCGTTCTTCGATGGCGCGGGCGACGGCATCCCACGGCGAGAGATTGCCGCGGTAGAGCGCATCGAAGCCCAGCATCCGCAACGCCTTGCAGAGCGGAAAAAGTTCCGCATCTACGATGAATTTCGGCGTTTCCAAGCTCAAACCTGATTCTCGCGATCCAGACTGCGATACTGTATGGCTTCCGAAACATGAACCGCCTGGATGCTTTCGACTCCTTCCAGATCGGCGATGGTGCGGCTGACTTTCAAGATCCGATCGTAGGCTCGGGCGGAAAGCCCCAGGCGATCAATCGCCGTCTTCAGCAGGTTCAGGCTCGCATCATCCAAACGGCAGTACTGCCGCAATTCTTTGGTCGTCATATGCGCGTTGGCGTAGATGCCTTTCAAGCCCCGAAAACGCCGGAGTTGCCGCTCGCGAGCCTGTTGCACGCGTTCGCGGATTCTCTCGGATGTCTCCCCTTCCGAAAGTCTGGCGAGATGTTCGAATTTCACGGCGGGGACTTCCACATGGAGGTCAATGCGATCCAGAAGAGGCCCGGAAACCCGCGAACGATATTTCTGCACTTGCATCGGCGAACAAATGCACTCATTGTGAGCGTCACCGTAAAAACCGCAGGGGCAGGGATTCATCGCCGCAACCAGCATAAACCGCGCCGGATAGGTTGTGGAGATGCGCGCGCGGGAGAGCGTCACGCGGGTGTCTTCCATCGGCTGGCGCATCACCTCCAATACGCTGCGTTGAAATTCGGGCAGTTCATCCAGGAAAAGCACCCCGTTATGCGCCAGGGAAACCTCGCCCGGTTTGGGATTCACACCGCCGCCGATCAGCCCGGCGTCGGAGATGGTGTGGTGTGGGGATCGAAACGGGCGCGTCGCCAATAAGGGCTGCTCCGCCGGCAAGTAGCCGGCAATGGAATAGATCTTGGTGGTCTCCAGAGCCTCTTCCAGGGTTAATTGCGGCAGAATTGTGGGGAAACGCTTCGCTAGCATCGTCTTTCCGGAACCCGGGGGTCCGATCATAATCAGATTATGGCTTCCGGCAGCGGCGATCTCCAGAGCCCGCTTGGCGGCGTCCTGTCCTTTGACGTCCTTCATATCCACATTGTACCTGGCGTGCTCACGGAACAACTGCTCGATATCCACCCGAGTAGGCGAGAGGTTAACTTCATCATTGAGGAAAGAAACCACTTGCGAAAGCGAGGAGACTCCGTAAACATCAATCCCCGGCGCCATAGCGGCTTCGGGAGCGTTCTCCGCCGGCACGATGATGCTCTTGAATTGGTTCGCAGCCGCCGCCAATGCCAGAGAAAGCGCTCCGCGGATGGGACGCACGAATCCTTCCAGAGACAATTCCCCGACAACCATTTTATCCTTCAACCCGTCCGATTCCATCTGACCGGACGCTGCCAAGATGCCCAACGCAATGGGGAGATCGTAGCTGGATCCTTCCTTGCGGACATCCGCCGGCGCCAGGTTGACGGTGATCCGCTTCTGGGGAAAGAGATACCCGGAATTCTTGATCGCCGCCAGCACGCGCTCTTTGGATTCCTTGACGGCGTTGTCCGGCAATCCGACGGTGGCGTAGCCGGGCAGAAATCCTTCCAGATTGATTTCTACGATGACGACAAAGCCGTCAATGCCGTGGGTCGCGGCGGATTGAATGGTTCGAACCATAGAATTTTCAGTATGGAAAGAGTGTA
>CAZUTK010000014.1:44314-47326 GCA_964623265.1 uncultured bacterium
ATAATTTATCGTAAAAGGGGGAGAATGTCAAGCGCTTTTTGCCGGAGCCTGTGGATGCGCGGAGGATGGTCCTAAATCTGCAACGCTCTTTTAAACCCCCGCCTGTAGGCACCATAGTGAAATAGTGTCAACAATCCGGAAGGGATCCATCCGCTTTCGAAAGACTCGGCGAGGTTCAACAAGGGCTTGTGAAGCAGATTCGAACTGATTGAATCCCGAATGAGCGAAGGCTTTCCGGAAGTAATATCTTCCAGATGCAGGTCGCGCGCGAATTCCGGATGCGAACGCAAGACGATGGAAATTCCGGATTCGCCGTATTTCTCCAGCGCCTGCACCGCTTCCTTCAACGACCGTAAATGGTGATGATACCCCACGGCTTGAGGAAGATATTCCAGATAGGCACCGCTTTTTTCGAAGCGCAGACCCAGCTCCAGATCCTCTCCCCCATACGTGCTGAATTCGGGATTAAACTCGCCGACTTCATCAAACAGCAATTTCGGAAAGGAAGCGAGACAGGAGACGAAGTATTTTCCGGGGAGTCTTTGGCTCGGTTTCAGGCGCGCGCCCCCGCGGGATGAATAATATCTCGCCAGAGCGCGTCCGGCCAGAGGCTCCGGATAGCGCAGCGCACCCACTCCCACCGCTCGATTCTGCTTAGAATGCAAAGTAACGTGGATTCGAACATACGAGGGCACGGCTACAATATCACTGTCCAAAAGGATGATCAAATCACCATCGCAGTTTTCGATCCCGAAGTTTCTGGCGCGGGCTCTGCCGAGGTTCTCATCCGACCGCAGGATTCTCAAGCATAATCCGCCTGCGGAAGCCTGAGCTGCTTGCGCCGTCCCATCCGTCGAAGCGTCGTCCACCAGCACCACTTCAAATTCGGTGTAATCCTGGCGATCCAACGCCTGCAACACCAGGGGAATCACAGCGGCGGAATTATGCGCCGGAATGACAACGGATACTTTCATCGGGGGGATTTCAGCACGACTTCGAGCGCGTCTGCGGCGTGATCCCAGGTAAATTGACGCGCCGTTCGCAAACCGGCTTCGGAAAGCCGCCTTCTTTTCGCAGAGTCATCCATCAATTCGGCAACGGCTTCCGCCAGTGCCCGTGGATTTCTGGCGGGAACCATCAGGCAATTCTCGTCGTGACGCGCATATTCCCGAACGCCGCCGCTGTCGGTGATGATCGCCGGCGTCCCGCAAGCCATCGCTTCCAACGGAGGCAATCCGAACCCTTCGAACCAGGATGGATGCAGGAGAACATCCGCGGAACGAAACCGTTCGGCGATCTCCCGATCCCCTTTCGGTGTGATGATGTTCACTGGAAAGTCAACATCCTTGATCTCGAGAAGATCTTCGGTGATCACCCAAAGTTGAAAACGCCTCTCCGGTTGCTCACGCCTGAGGATGCGCAAACCATTGACGAGATCCTCCAAACCTTTCCAGCGGTGGCGCCGCCCGACGCAGACTAGGGTGAAGATTCCTTCTTTCTCGACACGGGGACCGTCCTGCGTAAAGATGGAAAGATCCACCCCGTGAGGGACAACGGGAAAATCGCCTCCGCGGCCGCGGCGCATCCGTAAAGCCGTCCAGCGGCTGTTGACAGCGAAGTGCACCGGAAAACGATGGCTGATGTCCGCCAGGAGGTGATATAAACCGAGCGCAAAGCCGGATTGAATCAAGGTGCAGTCATCGAACATCGCGCGTTCATCATTCATAACGTACGACAAGACGCGCGCCCCCCGGATCTTGCCGGCGATCATTCCGGTAAGCGCCGCCAGGGGCATACTGCTGAGGATCCAATCGCAGAGTGGGACAGCCGTCAGGATCGCAGGAAAGCTGAGTATCAATGAAGCGATGGGGGATTCGATGTCCAGCCCGCATGGACGGGAGCGAACGTTTTCCGGGATGAGATATCCGCCCCTGCCGCGGGGATACAGTATCTCCACCTCATGCCCGCGGCGCGAAAGAACACCGGAAAGCTCGCAGACGACTCTCTGCCCGCCTCCCCGATGCAAATCCTGAACGATCCAGACCAGTTTCATTTCTCGTTCAGGTGAATCCCTGCCTCCGCATAATGACCGTACAGCTCGTCCATCACACTATCTAAAGAATGCCGCTTCACGACCCACTCTCTTCCCTCCAATCCTTTGCGCCTGCGATAATCCTGATTCTCGATGAGTTTGACGAGTTCGGATTTCAAATTCTCACCGTTGACATTCACAAAAGGATGATCGGCGAAGAACGCCGCGCAACGATCGTTCATTCTGGTGCAAGTGGGGATGCCCATAGACAGGGTTTCGAGGGAATTCATTCCGTAGCCCCAGCCTCCGGCGTCGGCGATCTGATCTACGGCGATGTCCCAATTCGCTTTGCGCCGCAGGCACTCGTCATGCGGCAAGCCTTCCACCAGATCGAAACGAATATTGTGCGTACGCTCCAATTCACTTACCACTTGAATAATCCGATCGGTTCCTTTGAAATGACGGGCTTCCCGTCCGCGGCAGGCGTGACCGATGACCAGAGGTTGATTTTCGACCGTTCGGATTTGAAATTTCTGGACATCAAAGGGGAGATGCAAATAGCGGATGGCGGGGTGTTTATCGAGCAGATCGAGTTCGCTGGTCAGATTCAGATCGCTGACTGCATCAATCTCAGGGATGACGCCGCGGTTGCGCAGATCAGTGCCGTGATAAAAGCAAGTGACATAGGCGCCGCGGGATTTCATACGCAGGATGAAACGGCTGTCCCGGAAGAAATCCAGCCCTTGATCCAGATGATAGAGATCGAATCGGTCCAACTCATAGCGGCGGATAGCGGCGTTAATCTTAGGAGCCAGGAACCGATCGCGAAGCCAAAAAAACAGCGCTTCCGCTGCGGTTGAAGGTCGCCAGACCGGCGGGAAGCCGGACCGGTTTTCTCGCCCCAGCATTTCCGGCGAGCTGCGATAAATCCATTTCTTACAGAACTTCACTAGTTTGGAATCCGGCATAAACGGAAGGTG
>CAZUTK010000015.1:0-47011 GCA_964623265.1 uncultured bacterium
GTTTCGGCTTGGGAGAGGTCAATTGGGGACCTGCGCATACGTTCGGCTATGGGTTGGTGAACACCATGATGTCCGTAGCCGGGTTGAATGTCTATTTATGGGAAATCCCAGTGCCGGCGCTGCTGGCAATCTTCATCGGATTCGCGCTGAAGAATCATTTGAACAGGTGGGATCGAGCCTTTTTCGCCGCGATGATTCTCGTCCCGATCGGATATTTATTTTATTATTTCCACGACTATTGCTTCGGTCCCCGTTATTATTACGTCATCACCCCGATGCTGATCTATTTCAGCATCAAAGGGTTCGTCGCGCTGCAGCGGCGGCTCGATGCGAAATTTCCGGTTTCCCCGCTGTGGAGCCCGCGCGGTTGGATTGCTGCGGGGATCCTGCTGCTGGTATTTCAGTTCGCCGTGGCGTTGCCCTTTCGCGCCTCGGTTTATGCCGACGGCTATTGGGGAACGGATGACGGTCCGAAGAAGGAAGCCGTCCGTTTGGGGGTGCATAGGGCTGTTATTTTCATCGAAAATCATCCCTGGGAGATTCTCCAGACGAAGCTGCACAGCCTTGGTTTCAGGATGGGCGATTCTCATCGGATGCTGTTTCTCATTACGCAGGATGGGCTGGATGAAGTTCTGGCGGGGATGGGTGTGACCGGGGAGGAACGCTGGAAGGAGCGTCCTGATTTAGGCGAATTGGCGAGACGCATCGCCGCCTGGAATGACGAATATCTGCGCTCCGGAAACCCGCCCCTCGACCCATGGTATGAGGAAGGGCGCTATACTTACTATTCCAACGGCGCCCTACATCTGGATCCGCGGGAAAGGGACCCCGATCTTATCTTTGCCAGGGATTTGGGGGAACACAATCGCGCTCTGTTGGAAGCACATCCCGATCGAAAAGCCTACCGCTATAGCTGGGATCCGCAGATGAAGCGATTCCGGCTGCTGCCCCTTAATCGAAGCTCGCAGAAATAACGCAGCGATCACATTTCCTTCAAGAAATGCCTGTCAATTTCTTCCTGGATCCGGCGCTGGTGTTTGCGTTCCTCTTCGGCTAAGAATTCGAACATTTTGCGGGCGCTTTCATCCTCCACGCTCTGCGCGGCTTTGACGTAAAATTCCTCCGCGCCGATCTCCCGTTTCATCGCCGTCTGCAGCGCTTCCAGCGGCGTCATAGAAGGATTCACCATCGCTTCCTCCACTGTATCAAAAACTCGTTTACAATCTCAGATCATTCTGTTCATTCTATTTCATCCTGCAAGGGATTTTGCCCTTCACTGCGCCATTTCGTGCTGCGAAGAATCGAAACCGCGCGGTTCGCCTCGCGGTGAAAAGGATCGCTGGAATCGTGTACGTATTGCAGGATGTCATTTTCGGTGATGGACAGCGCCTCATCCAGCGATTTGCCGATCAGCAGCTCGGTCAGAATGGAAAAAGCGGCGATGGCTTCGTATGCGCCGAAAGATTGGAATCGAGCCGCGCAGATGCGGCGGGCAGCGTCGAATTTGATCATCAGCTTGACGGCATCGCCGCGCCGGATATCCCCTGCTTCCAGGATGAGATCCGCGTCGGTGAGTTCGCCCTGATTGCGGGGGTTCAAGAAATGATCACGGATGCGTTCGGCTATGGATTCGCGCATTTTTTACCGGCGGCGAAGCGGCTACGCTGGCGATTCCACCTCCCGAAAACGATCGCTGGACGACCCGCAGACCGGGCACTCTTCCGGAGGTGCATCGCCTTCGTGGTGTAGCCGCAGACGGAACAACGAAATTTCTTAATCATGGTCTTCCCGTAAAGCATCGGCAAACTGCTCAACAGAATGCAAAAACATTCCTTTTTCTGAGCGGACTGGGACATGATTTGAATTGTTTTATGTGCTATTATTCACAATGGTTTGTAAAACCAATTTTGCGAGGTGCGCGAATTGGGCATCGAACTGCCTTAAAAATGAGGCAGGATTTTAATGCGGTTTGAAATCTTCCGATTTCAGCCCGTGCCGCTGCATCAAACGCTGGAAGCCCGAACGTTCCAAGCCGGCTTCCCGGGCGCTGCGGGAGACGTTGCCTTGAAAGCGTGTCAACAGGTGAGTCAGATATTCCTTTTCGAAGCGCGCAACCATTCTCGCTTTACTCTCGCGAAAACCCGCTGCCGGTTCATGAAATAGATGTTGCGGTTGGGGAGTCAGTGAGGAGATGGAACGCGGCAGGTGTGCCAGCGTCAGAGTCCGGCTCTCCTCCAGGATCACCAGCCGTTCGATCAAGTTACGCAGCTCTCGGACGTTTCCCGGCCAGGGATAGCGCATCAGAGCCGACATGGCTTCTTCGTCCACTTCCATCATCGGCTTGGATAAATCCTGAGTGAATTCTCGGATGAATTCCCGCACCAGCAACGGGATGTCCTCCACCCGCTCCTGCAATCGCGGCATCCGCAGAGGTACCACGGCGAGGCGAAAGTAGAGGTCTTCCCGAAAACGCCCCTGGAGGATCTCCTGTTGGAGATCGCGGTGAGTTGCGGCGATGACTCGCACATCAATGGGGATGTCCCGATGGCCGCCCAGACGACGGATCACCCTCTCCTGTAAGACGCGCAACAGCTTCGATTGCAATTTGACCGACATATCGCCGATCTCATCGAGGAACAGAGTCCCCCCTGAAGCGATCTCGATTAATCCTGCGGTGGATTTTTTGGCATCGGTGAACGCGCCCCGCTCATATCCGAACAGCTCGCTTTCCAGCAGGGTTTCCTGAATGGCGGTGCAGTTGAGCGCGACAAAGGGTCCGGCGGAGCGAGCGGAGAGCTTATGGATGGCTCGAGCTGCGAGCTCTTTTCCCGTGCCGGATTCACCGGTGATGAGAACTGTCGCCGAGGGACTTTTGGCAATTTTGGTGATGGTGCGGAGGACCGTCCGGATCGCAGGGCTTTCGCCGATCATTCCCCCGAATCCCGGTTCCGCGGCTTGCCGCTGCAGAACATGCACCTGACGGCGCAGAGAAATGACTTCAGAAATATGTTCGATGATGTGTTCCAGCTCGGCGATCTCGAACGGTTTGCTGATATAGTCGTAGGCGCCCAGTTTCATCGCCCTTACGGCGGATTTCACGTCCCCATACGCTGTGATCATCACGACAGGCGGCGGTTCGTCGAAGGATTGAATGCTGCTGAGCGCACTAAGCCCGTCCATGCCGGGCAGATTGATGTCGAGAATTACGAGATCCACGGCGGTTTGCGCGATCTTCGCCAAGGCTTCTTCTGCGCTGGCGACGCTTTCCACAACGTGACCTCGTTTGTGCAGAGATCCACCCAGAAAGCGGCGGATATTCGGTTCGTCGTCTACGAGCAGGATATTCATCTTCATGGGGGCGTTGGCTGTGCAGACAGAGGGAGAAAAATGTTGACGAGCGCTCCCAATTCGGGCGGACTTTCCACCCAGATGGCGCCGCCATGCTCCGCAATGATCTTGCTGGAAACCGCCAGTCCCACTCCGCTGCCGGACGGCTTGGTGGAGAAGAACATATCGAACAGTTTATCCTTGTTTTCCTGGGGAAATCCTTTGCCGGTATCCTGGACGGTCACCAGGATCCCGGCTTGGCCGCCGTGAATCAGCCGGTCCGCCCGGATGCGCAATTCCCCTCCTTCCGGCATCGCTTGCAAAGCATTCAACAGGATATTCAAAATGACCTGCAGCAGTTGATCGCCGTTCCCGTTTACGGGCGGCAAGTCGGAGCTGATGTTCAGCTTGATTTCGACGTTCTGTTTCTGCGCCTGCTTGCGGATGAAGAAAAGCGCTCTCGTGAACAGGTCGGAAACTTGGATGGGTGCGCGTTTTTCTTCCTTGCGTTTTGTGAAATCAAGCAACTGTTTCAGAACGTCATCCAGACGTCGGACATCCTGGATAATGGCTTCCAGTGACTCCTTTTGTCGGGCATCCTGAGCGTCCTCAAGCAGTGCGCCGATTCCCAGTCGGATGCCTGTCAAGGGGTTGCGGATTTCGTGTGCGATGACGGTGGAGAGCTGTCCGATCGCCGCCAATTTTTCCGAGTGCAGCAGTTGCCTCTCGAAGCGTCTCCTTTCCGTGATCTCGCGAGTAATCTCGATCACTCCGATAATCTCCCCAGCGGGAGTTCTCAGCGGATAGTGCGCCTGTTCATACTCCTTATTCTGGTCGTCCTCGATTTTCGCGAATTCGACCCGTTGCGATATTCCTTTTTCGACGACGGTGCGAAAGGCGCAATGAGTGCAAGGGGCGAGCTTGCCGCCCAGTTCCGAGAAACAGAGCTTGCCGATGACATCTTGACACCGCTTGCCGTGTTGTTTTTCTGCCGCCTTGTTGATGTAGAGGATCTCGTATTTCGGCGAGATGATCTTGATGGCATCTTCGATGGCGTCAATGGTGCCTTGAAACAGGGCGTGGAGTTCATCCGGGGAGAGCATGGCGGCGATGTTTTAGAGAAGCGTTCGGAGCAGCTTGAGATTTCGCGCGAAATCTTCCATATCCCCGGGGGTCTCGAGGATGCCGGGCAGATCTGCAAAGCGGGGATCCTGCAGCAGCCAGCGGAAAAGATCCGGTCCCAGAAGGCCTTCACCGATGTGATGGTGGCGATCCATGCGGCTTCCCAGGGTTTTCTTAGTGTCGTTGAGATGGAAGACCTTTAGATTTTCCAACCCGATGACGTCGTCGAATCGCTTCCAGGTGTCCTGGTATCCTTGAGGATCCTTCAGGTCGTAGCCGGCGGAATACAGATGGCAGGTGTCCGCGCAGATTCCGACCCGGTGGCGGGCGGTCACTTTTTCCCGCATCGAGGCGAGTTGTTCGAAAGTGTATCCCAGATTGCTGCCCTGCCCCGCGGTCGTCTCCAGCAGCGTCATCGCCTTGCAACCCGGAAGCCGCTCGTGAATCTCGTTCAAGCTCTCGGCGATGCGTTCGATCCCCCACGTTTCGCCTCGATCGAGATGGGAACCCGGATGCGTGACCACATAAGGGATCCCCAGCTGGTCGGCTCGTACCAGTTCATCGGTGAAGCCGTCCAGCGATTTTTTCAGGTTCGCCGGGTCCGGTGCGCACAGGTTGATCAGATAGGAATCGTGAATCACCACCTGGCGGATGCCGGATTTCGCCAGATTCGCCTTGTATTCGGCGATGGCTTCCGGCGTATAGGGCTTCGCCTGCCATTGCACCTGGTTTTTCGAGAAGATCTGGATGGCGTCGCAGCCGATCGCTCGTCCGTTCAAGGGAGCCTTCTGGATGCCGCCCGAAATGGATACATGAGCGCCGAGAATCATCTCATCCACCAGATCGGAGGAGCGAATTCCGGCGGCGCGCCCGGACCCTTGATGTCCCGCATCAAATACTCCTTATCATAGACCATCCGGGTTCGATCCCAATCGGCTAATTCCATCACCTGCGTGTCCATCCGAATCGCGTCGCAGGGACAGGCTTCCACACAGTATCCGCAGAAGCAGCAGCGCAGAATGTCAATCTCATACCGGCGGGGGTGTTTTTCCACTTTGGGATCAGGGTGTTCTTCCGGAACGATGTAAATGCAGTTCGTCGGGCAGATCGTTTCGCAGAGCATGCAGGCGGTGCAGCGTTCCGAACCGTCCTCTTTTTTCGTCAGGCGGTGTCTGCCTCGATAGCGGCGGTGAATCGGGCGGCGTTCTTCCGGATACTGGTACGTCACCGCGCCCCTCTTGTCTTTCGCCAGACCGACCAGATGCAGGGTGTGGATGGTCATATTGCGGATGAAGTGCCAGGTGGTGATGCCCAGACCTCGGACGACTTCCGGATAATATAACTTTTCCCAGAGCCCCATCCGCACTTCCTGCACGGCGGTTTTATAGTTTACGGGCAGTCGGGTGTAGTCAACCTTAGTCATAGCGGACTTCCGTTTGTTCCCTGCAGTTTTTCTGTCCCTTCTGTGAGGCGACCTCAAATTGAAAATTGGTATGCCGTATGGCGAATTCCTGACTCAGCACTTTCTCAAGGTGATGGCGGATGCTCTGAATGGCGCTTAAAGGCTGATCCGGCACTTCGATGTGCGCTGTCAATGCATTCATCCCGGAGGTGATGGACCAGATATGCAGATCGTGCACATGGATAACGCCGTCCACCCGCGACAATACCTCCCCCACCTTTTCCAGTGAGATCCCCCGCGGAGTGGATTCGAGGAGGATGGATATGGATTGCCGGGTCAAATCGAATGCCCAGACCAGGATCAAGCCGCAAATCATGATGGATAGCAGCGGATCAATCCAGAGTTCCCCTGTGATGCGGATGAACAACGCTCCGAAAACCACCGCAACCGATGAGATGGTATCTCCTAGTAGATGCAGGAAAGCGGAACGCACATTCAGATCGTGGCTGTGCCCGACCTTCCAGAGGATGCCGGCGGATACAAGGTTCACCGCCAAACCGATCAGAGCGATGATGAACATTTCCAGAGTGGCGATCGGCTTGGGATGTAAGAATCGCTGAACCGCTTCCCACGAAATGAAAAGGGTGAAAACAATCAGAGTCAGAACATTGATTAAAGACGCTAAAATCTCGACGCGGTACAAACCATAGGTGCGTTCTGGCAGACTCGGGCGGCGGGCGATGTAGATCGCCGCAAGGCTGATCAAGAGCGCTCCGAAATGGGTCAGCATGTGCGCGGCATCGGACAGAAGAGCCAAGCTTCCGGAAAGCCAGCCGAAAACTGCTTCCAGTATCGCCGTCGCGCCCGTCAGCGCGATGACCCATTTCAATCTGGCTTTCTCTGCCCGTTTTTCGTATTCGGGATGGTTGGAGTTCCCGTTATGATTGTGATAACAGCTTTCTCGCGTCAATTTCTCTTCGTTTCAAATTTCAGGATACGAGATACGCTCCGATGGTGATTAAAACAGCACCCGCGATCACGCGGTACAGGTCGGCGCCCATAGGAATTTCCCGAAAGAGCAGCGTCACCAGGATCACCGCGATCAGCGTGTTGGTGTTGTACAGCGGCACCACCTGACTCATATTGCCGCCGGATCGCACCGCCGCCAGCGCAAAGATATTGCCCAGCGCCCAGATGATCCCGATCGCGAAAGAGAGCGCATAAGCCGGAATCCTATCCCCGCTGAACGGCACGGACGACATCCGGTCGTAAATCAGCATCGCCGCCAGGATGCCCAGAGCGATGAACAGATTCGCGCGGGAAACTTCGAGCCCAAGGTAGCGCCGATCCACCGCCAATTTCACCAATACGGCGTTAAAACCCCAGAACAGAGCAGCGAACAGAGCGTAGAGAACCCAGCGTTGCATTATGCTTCTGTCATTTCAGTTGTTTTGAGTAAGATATTCATTTAGAACGTCCAACACCACCCTGAACGCAACTTCGTTTCCGCGGGCATTCCAGTGCATTTTATCGGAAATGTAGAGCTCCTTGCCATACTTCTGATAATCTTCCCAGAATGCCGGAAAAAGATCGCAACAGCGCAAGTTCAGCCGCCGGCACCATTCGATCACATTTTGAATCTCCGCCGGAGTGTCAGACCGAGTTGCCGTCCAGTGCGCGTTGCTGGGCACGGTAAAAACGATCGGCGTCGCCTCCAGCTTCTCGCATTCCGCTTTGAAATCGCGCAGTAGATAATACGTCAAATCTCCGACATTCGATTTTTCGGCAAATAGAAAAAGCGAATCGAGATCTCCGCCGCGATCGCCCGTTCCTTCGATCTCGAGATTTTCCGGAGCAGGCCGGCGCGAGGCGTTTTTGCGCATGAAAGAGAATTTTTCCGCGCTCTTTTGGAGCATCGCGTAGAGCGAGGAATGACCTTGCAACCAGGTGAAAGCCCGTCGTTCCGAGGGGATCGGGACCGGCACGTTTTTCAGCTTTAATGAGCCGTCGTTCATCAATTGAAAGCGCGGCTTGGGTTTGCGGTGGCCCAGATCGCTGTTATTGTAAATCAGATCGTTGGCGCAGACGAACAGCAGCACGGCGGCAGGTTGAATGAACGGGCCGAATTTCTTCAAGACGAGAAGCTCCTGATCCGTACTGTAGCCCAGAAGACCGAAATTGAAGATGCAGAACGTAGTGTCCGCTCTTTCGATGAGTTCCGAAAGTCGTTCTTCTTTCAGAATGCCTGTGCCCATCACATAGGAATCGCCCAGAAACAGAAGACGCCGTTTTTCCTGCAATTGAAGGCAGGAGTCCGGGTCGTCATCCCGAAATCCCCAGCGGTTCATCTCATAAAATCCCGATACGTCGGGTTCCCGGAGCGGCGAACGCGCGTTTTCGATGCCCACCCAGCCCAGAGTGTCATCGTAGCGGAAGAGACCGGGCGCTGATGAAATCGGCCGCACCCCCATCCATCGCAGAACGGCTTCGGCGCAGAGTAGGGCGAAGAGCAGGGATAGACCGAAAACGATTCCGGTTGCCTTGGCATTCGACATCATCAGTCGTCAGTTCCATTGTGATCTCTGCGCCGCAAATAATCGAACAGAATCTTCGCCGCCAGACGATGGCCGTCGCCGTTCCAGTGCATCTGATCTTCAAAATCAGCGACATACAGATTCTGTCCGGTGTCCAGAAAATGCTGATGGAAATCAGGATATAGATCTAGCACCGCAATATCTTCCTGACGACACCATGCTGCCGTCTGTTCGGCTTCACGGGGAGTATCTGCTCGCTCCTTCGTCCACTCGCTGCTGCTGGGGACGATGAGGACGGTCAAATGCGCTCCCAGTTTCGAGCATTCGTCCCGCATTTCGCGCAAAAGGGAAGGGGTGATATCCCGCTGAAAGTCAAGATTAGCTTCAAAAAGAGTGTTATCACCATCGCCGGCTTGAGCGGCTGAAGCGGTTCTGGGGAACCGCGCGACGTCTGCGTCTTCCAAGCGATTCGGTCTCGCACCAAATTCCAAGCGCGTTCCCCCGCGAGATACAGCGCGGAATTCCTCCGCAGAAAAGTTTGGAAAAAGCCCGGTTTCGGTGCAGCCGGAACCGGCACATTGGTCAGCTGCAGATTTCCCTCTGAATTCAACCGGTACAGCGGCTTGGGCATGCGGTGCCCCACCGGACTGTTGTTGTAGAGCAGGTCGTTCAAACAGAAGAGCAGGACCACTTCGTCCGGCTGAATGCGAAGCCCGTACATCTTCAGCGTCAACAGTTCTTGATCGGTGCTGTAGCCGAAGATGCCGAAATTGAATGCTTCCCATTGAGGATCCTGCGCAGCGAACTGCTCAGAGATGCGGTCGGTTTGCTCCACACCAAAACCCCAGCAAAAAGAGTCGCCCAGAAACAGGATGCGTTTCTTCAGCTTGGGTTGATCATCCGACGGAAACGGATCATCGCGAAACCCGAGCTCGTTCGTGCGGACGGCGATGGTTTCCCTGCCCACGCTGTGGGGTTTCAATGAATTGGGCAAACCCCGCCAACCCAATGTATCATCCGGTATCATGATCGTCGGCATATTCTGGACGCGCAATAGATCCGGTCGGATCCATCGAAAGATGAGTTCACCGCCGATCAGGCAGATCAGAACGACTGCGCTGAAAAGAAGGAAATTAAGTTTCCAGCTCGATTTCATCATAACGGGTTCAGATCTGCAGCGCTTGCCGTTTCCCGCGATCTAAAGGTAAGAGCCCGCCTTTCCCGATCAATCCGTCTACCTTTGAATGAGCAATAAAATTCCGCCGGTCAGAAGAATATTCAGCATCGCCAGCGGCATCAGGCCGGTCCAGCAGAGCCGCATCAGCTGATCGTAGCGGAAGCGCGGAAGCGTCCAGCGGATCAACACCTGCAGCCAGCAGAAGAAGGCGATCTTCACGAAGAGTGATACGACTTGCAGCAGAGTCACAAGAAGATTCGATAAGTGCCAGGCTCCTCCCCAAGGGAAATGGAATCCATCGGCGTAAAGCCAGGGCACCTGATAGCCTCCGAAAAACAGCGTCGCCATCAGCGCCGAGACGACGATGATTTCCACAAACTCCGCGAAATAGAAGAGCCCGAATTTCATGCTCGAATATTCAGTGTAATAGCCGATGATTTCAGATTCGCCTTCCGGCAAATCGAAGGGGACCCGCTTCGTTTCCGCAATAGCGGCGGGGAAAAACAGCAGAAACGAGACCGGCTGCAGAAAGATCCCCCACGCCGGCAGGAAGCCGAAGAGCAGCCGGCTCTGATTCTCCACGATGACATCGAGGCGCAGAGTCCCGTAAACCATCAGCAGCGCCACCAGAGACAACCCCAGACAGACTTCGTATGAGATCATCTGCGCGGCGGCGCGCAATCCGCCCAGCAGAGAATACTTGTTATTGGAAGACCATCCCGCCAGCACGGTGCCGTAGATGGCGATGCCGCCGAATGCCAGAATGTAGAGATAGCCGATATTCAACTGAGCAATCTGCAGGGGTATTTCCAGCGAACCGATCCGCAGAGTCCCTCCGAACGGAATGACGGCGAAGGTGACCATTGCGGGGAAAAACGCCAGCAAAGGCGCCAGCATGTGCAGAACTTTATCGGCGCGGGCGGGGACGAAATCCTCCTTGAAGAACATCTTGATCCCGTCCGCCATCGGCTGGAAAAGACCGATGATGCGCAGCCCCAGGATGTCGGCGCGGTTGGCGCCCAGGCGATCCTGCACGATCGCGGATTCCTTGCGTTCCACCCAGGTCATGATTGCCGCCATGGAGACCAGCGCCAGCAGCACCGCCCAGACCTTAGCTAAGATAATGAGGGTTGTAAGCATATTTTTACCTCGGTTTTCCCACCGGCATTACGGCTAATGGGAATTCCCCCGCCGGAATTCCCAGAAGATCGCCCACCCGCTCGTCGTCAAACGCCCCGACATAGGTCGTTCCCAGACCCAACGCCGTGGCTTCCAGATAGATATTCTGCGCCGCGGCTCCGGCTTCAATATGCGCGTAGCGGACGCCGCGCTCGCCGTATTTCTTGGTAACCCGCCGATAGACCGCCGTGATCACTAAAGCGGCGGGCGCCTTCTCGATCCATGTTTGTTCCAGAGCCGCGCTGCATAGATCCTTGCGCAGATCCGAACTCTTGACCTTCTCCAGGGCGTGTTTTGCCGGGAGGTAGCGATATAAGCCGGGTTCCAGATCTTTCACTTCTCCGGCGACCAGATAGACTTCCAGGGGATACAAGGCGCCGGCGGACGGAGCGGTGCGCAAACCATCCGGATGCGTCACCCCCTGCGCCGCCCAGAGCAACTGACCGACTGCTGTGAGCGTCAGCGAATCGGCCGCGAAGTCCCGCACGGAACGCCGCGCTTTAAGAATGCCCTCCAACGAGTCCGGTGTCCGGATTTCCGGAGCCGGCAGGGGGATGATTTTATTTACAGGATCATCCTGCGCCTGCGTTGGAGAAACCAACCCAGCGCCTATTATGCAGCAGAGAGCCATCTTTCTTCGCAACGAATGAGACAATCTACCAGTTGTCCGCATAGCACCCTTTTCCGACTCCGAAGGTGGCGTGCCAGTTCAATGCTTCGTATTCGGCTTTGCCTTTCGCTAAATCCCGATAAACGGCATACTCGTCTTCGTAATGCCATTTGGCGCCCAGTCGCTGCGCCAGGTTTTGCCAGATCCGCCACTGCGGCTGAGACGACCCGCGGGGGGAAAGAGCCCGCTCGAATTTCTGCACTAAGCCGTTCACATTGGTAAATGTCCCGGGACGTTCGGCGTAAACCGCGATAGGAAGAGCTACGGTCGCCTTCGACCAGAGATCGTGGGTTCGATCGGAGACGACGACCAGCCACTCCAGTTTTTCGGCGAGCGCAACCGCCTGATCGCCCAGCATCCCGCGCAGATCGGTTCCCGCTGCGATCAGCCCTTTCAGGCGACCGGAAAGCGCCGCCTGCGCGATTTCCTGAGCGGACATACCGCCGTTGGATTTATATCCCAAGTCTTTGAATCCACGGCGGTTGGGATGCGGATCGTCCGTCAGGAGCAGATGATCGGCGGTCAGCTTTTCGACGGATGGGATTTCATAATCCAGGTGAGGCAACTTCAAGAGATCGCGAAACAAACGCAGAGCGGCGAAGGCGTCTTCGTTGGATGCCGTCGGCGCGATCAAGACGGCGATATTTCCAGCTCCGCCCGGCTTCTTCAGCGTGCCGAGGAGCAGGTTTTCGACCTTCGCCAGCGCCTCTTCCCAGGATGCGTCTCTGTTTTCCACGCGGGGAGTCAGGGCGCGTGCGGGATCATCAATGAATTTATAGCCGAACCGCCCGCGGTCGCAAATCCACCAGCGGTTGACGTCGGGATTGTAACGCGGTTTCACCCGAAAGGCTCGTTTACCGGGCTGCTTGTAATCGTGATCTTCGTCTATATGGAGGTAGATGTTGCAGCCCCGGCTGCACAGCGGACAGACGGATTGGTACGATTTCAAGTACCAGACGCGGCGTTGATAGCGAAAATCTTTCGAGAGCAGGGCGCCGACCGGGCAGAGATCCACGACGTTCTCGCTGTATGGGTTGTTGAGCTCCACGCCCGGATAATTGATCAGCATTTCGTTGGATCCGTGTCCGAAGATGCCCAGCTGCCGTTCCCCCCAGATCTCGTCGCAGAAACGCACGCAGCGGCTGCAGAGCACGCAGCGTTCGGCGTCCAACAACACCGTGGGACCCAGGGAGTAGACCTTGGGTTTGTGCCACTTGGGCACATCCAGCCGGCTGTCGTATAAGCCGTGCAGCATGTAGTAGTTCTGCAGCTTGCATTCGCCGGCGTCGTCGCAGATGGGGCAGTCCGTGGGGTGATTCATCAGCAGAAATTCGAGCACGCCCCGGACCGCCTTGACGACCGCCGGCGTGTCGGTGCGCACGATCAGCCCGTCCGCAGCGGCGTTGGAACAGGCCAGGTCAATCCGCTTGCGGCCGTTCTGCTCGATCTCCACCTGGCACATCCGGCAGGACCCGACGACTTTCAGCCCGGGATGGAAGCAAAAGTGGGGGATCTCGACGCCGACGCGCCGCGCCGCCTGGATGATGTTCAAGCCGTCCGGCACCTGGACCGGCTTATCGTTGATGATCAGTTCGGGCATAGGAATCAGTTCTTCATCAAAGCTAAGAATTCCTCGCGGAATTTCGTAACCATTCCAATCGTCGGCATCGCCATCGCCGCGCCCAGAGGGCAGACGGTCTTGCCGTTCATATTATCCGCCAGGTCTAAGATGAGGTCCAAATCCTTCGGCTTCCCCAGACCGGCGAGGATTTTTTTCGATAGTTTGTAAATCCAGGTGCAGCCTTCCCGGCATTGCGTGCACTGCCCGCAGGATTCGTGAGCGTAAAAGCGGGCGGTGACCATGAGGATCTGCGGCATGGATACCGTCTCATCGAGCACGATGACGGCTCCGGAACCCAGCATCGTCCCCGCCGCCGCCATGGCTTCAAATTCCAGCGGAACGTCAATTTCATCCGCCTTCAAAATCGGCGAAGAAGACCCGCCGGGAATGACTGCCTTCAACTTCGCACCTCCCCGAACGCCGCCGCAGACATCGTAAATCAGCTCCCGCAGCGATGATCCCATCGTCAGTTCATATACGCCGGGTCTGGCGATATGTCCGCTGACGGCGAAGAGCTTCGTGCCGCCGTCCCGCTCCGTGCCCAGTTTGCGGAAGGCTTCACCGCCCATCTCCAGGATGCGTGGCACGCAGGAGAGCGTTTCCACGTTGTTGATCACGGTGGGGCAGCCGAAAGCGCCGACCACCGCCGGGAAGGGCGGCTTCAGCCGGGGCCAGCCTTTTTTGCCTTCCAGCGATTCGAGCAGCGCCGTCTCTTCGCCGCAGATGTAGGCGCCTGCGCCCATATGGATGAGAACATCCAGATCGAATCCGCTGCCCAAGATATTCTTCCCCAGCAATCCTTCCGCCGCAGCTTCCGCGATGGCTTTTTCGACGATGCGCCGGGGTTTATAAAATTCTCCGCGCATATAGATAAACGCCGTGTGAATCCCGACGGCGTACGACGCCAACGCAATCCCTTCGAGGAGCAGATGTGGGTCGTGTTCGAGGATCTTGCGATCTTTGAAAGTGCCCGGTTCGCCTTCGTCGGCGTTGACGCAGAGGTATTTCGGCTTGGGCGAATCTTTCGGAACAAATCCCCACTTGACACCGGTGGGGAAACCCGCGCCTCCCTGTCCGCGCAGTTTGGCGTTGCGGACTTCCTCGGCGATCTTCTCCGGCGGGATTTTCTGCGCCAACACCCGTTTCCACTGTTGATAGGCGCCGCGCGAGAGCGCCGCTTGCAATTCCGGTTGATCCGGGTGATCGAAATTCTTGCTGACCAGTCTTAGTTCCGGCATTTTTATGCGCCTCGGATGGTGATTATCTTAAATCAGCGACGACCGGCTGTGCAGAAAAGATTATTCCCCTTCAAGGGGTTTCCCCGCCTGCAGATCAGATAGGATGTTCCCCAGTCTCTCGGCGTTCAGATTCGTGAAAAGCCGGTCGTTGATCAGCAGAGCGGGAGCGCGGTCGCAGCACGCCAGGCATTCCACGCGTTCGACCGAAAACATCCCGTCGTTCGTGCGTTGATCGGCTTCGATCCCGAGCCTTTCTCGGATGAAATCTAGCAGAGTTTCCGCGCCCATCATCGTGCAGCTGATGTTGTGACAGACCTGCAGATGATATCTGCCTACCGGGTGTTTGTGGTACATAAAATAGAAATGCGAGGCTTCCCGCACGGTGATGGGTGAAATCTGCATCAACTGCGCCACGGCGCGTTCCGCTTCCTCGTCAATGTGGCCAAATTCCCGCTGAGCGAGATGCAGGATGGGTAGAAGCGCCGCTTCCCGGGTGGGATAACGGCTCAGAAGCGCGAGGGCTTCCTGCTGAGATTTCTCGGTGAAGTTCTTCATGCTTGCTGTCGGATACTCGTTTTTGCGTTCAGCGATCCATCTCCCCTGCGATCATATTGATGGAACCGAAGACGGGGACGACGTCGGCGACGAAATGGTCTTGAATCATGTGGGGTATCGCCTGCACGATGGGAAAGCAGGGAGGACGGCAACGGCATTTGTAGGGCCCGTCTTTGCCGTCGGAAACGATGTAGAACCCCAGCTCTCCGTTGCCTCCTTCCACGCAGGTGTAGGTCTCGCCCGGCGGCACCTGAATGCCATGGTTGTCCATCACCAGCTTGAACTGGTTCATCAAGCCTTCAATATTGCCGTAAACATCCGTTTTCAGGGGTTTGGTCACGCGCTTATCCAGTGAATTGACTTCCCCGGGCGGCATCTGATCCAGGCACTGTTCCATGATGCTCAGCGATTGGCGCATTTCTTCCATCCGCACCAGATAGCGGTCCAGCACGTCCCCGTTCGTTCCGACAGGCACGGTGAAATCCAGACGATCGTAAATCGAGTAGGGATGCGTGCGTCGGACGTCGTACGGGACGCCGCAGGCGCGCAGGCAGGGACCGGTGAATCCCATCCGGACGGCGTCTTCCGCCGAGACCTTGCCGATGTCCTTCACCCGGTCTATGAAGATGCGGTTGCGGGTGATGAGCTTGTCAATTTCCCAGATCACGCCGCGCACTTTGGGGATCGCCTGCCGGCAAAGTTCTTCGAAGCCTTCCGGCAGGGGTCCGCACAGCCCACCCACTCGCGTAAAATTGGTAGTCACTCGGGCTCCGCAAGCCGCTTCGAAGATCTCATAGAGCCACTCGCGGGCTTTCATCGTGTACAGGAAGACCGTGAAGGCGCCCAGCTCCATAATCGCGGCGCCGATGCAGGTCAGATGGTCGGCGACGCGGGAGGCTTCCGAAACCAGCACGCGGGCATATTCGCCGCGTTCCGGGACTGAGATCCCCAATAGCTTTTCCACCGCCATGCAGTAGCCTACATTGTTGATGATGGGGCTGACGTAATTCAGACGGTCTGTATAGACAATGGCGGTGTTCCAGGTGTTTTGCTCGCACTGCTTTTCGAAAGCACGATGCATATAGCCGATTTCCACGTCCGACCAGACGATGCGTTCGCCGCTGATGCGCACCATGATCCGCACCACGCCATGCATCGAAGGGTGGGAAGGTCCCATATTCAGGAACATCTCCTGCGCGGGGATCTCTTCTTCCAGCACTTCTGCGACGCCGAGGAATTCTTTTTCTTTCGTGGACATAGATTCAGGTTCCCCTCAGGATTCCGCATGCGGGGAAGGTTCGATCGCTTCATCCGATCGGCGCACTTCCGGCTTGCGCAGCTTGATGATGGGTTGACGTCCGGTGATGGGATAGTCTTTTCGCAACGGGTGACCGACGAAACCTTCGTAGAGCAGGATCCGTTTCAGGTTGGGATGCCCTGCGAAGCGCACCCCATATAAGTCGAAGCACTCGCGTTCGAACCAGTTGGCGGCGGGATAAACCGGCGTAATCGAAGGCATCGTCGGATCTGCCTCCGGCAGTCTCACCTTCAGACGAATGCGATGTCGAAAGGGGATGGAGACCAGATGAACGACGACTTCGAAGCGGGGCTCTCTGCCGATGTAATCCACGGCGGTCAGATCGAGAAACAGATCGAAGAGGGTTCGGTCGTCGTCGCGCAGGAAGGTCAGGATTTCGTTCAACGCTTCGCGCCGAACGACCGCCGTCGCTTCGCCCAGCGGCGCTCCGATTTCTTCGACCGCGTCCCCGAATCGGGACTGCAATTCCAGCAGATAAAAGGGGAGTTCTTGCATAACTTCACCAGCGATCCATCAGTTTTTTGCCCATCAGATCGAGGACGAATTCATCCCGGGAGGGGATGATGACGCTGTCGTGCCCGGCCATATTCTCGCCCGCCACCATGCCCTGGCGCGAAGCGGATTTCCAGCCGAAATTGATGACGGATTGTCCGGAATTCAAGTCGTACACCTGCGCGCAATCGCCGGCGGCGAAGACGTTGGGGATGTTGGTGCGCAGCTCTTCGTTGACCAGCACGCCGCGGTCCAGGTGAATGTTGCTTCCGATGAGGAAATCCAGCCGCGGAACTTCGTGCGGCGCCAGAACGATGAGATCGCAATCAAAGGTTGAGCCGCTGTCGTCCGTGGTGCGGTAGCGCCTCCCATCCAGATCCAGCGTGTGGATGATGCGCCGATTTTGAACGATTTCGATTCCCAATTCGTTCAGTTTAGCTTTCACTTCCGCGGCGGTTACGCCGGGCAGTTCCTTCGGCCAGAAGAACCCCGGCGGCGCCACCCAGCGGACTTTCTTCTTCTTGAAGTGGAAGATGCGCGCCAGTTCCAACGCGTGATACCCCCCGCCGTACACAAGGACAGAATCGGCGTTTTCCGATGCCCACTTCAAGCGCAGCGCATCCGCTTTCGTCTTTAAGATGAAGGTCTGCACGCCTTCGAGGTCGAATTCCTGCTGCCAGAGACGCGTTCCGGCGGCGATCAGCAGGTAATTATAATTCAACACGCCGCCGTCGGACAATTCCACGGCGTTGTCCTTGGTGGAGACCTTCACAACGCGCGTTCCCAAGCGGAAGTCCACGCCGGAAACCCCGCGCAGGTCTGCGTCTGCCAATCTCTGAGATTCCGGCAATTTATCGCTGATCAGATAGTATCCAAGGAAAGGGCGCAGGTAGAAAGGATCCGATTCGTCGCTGACGACCGTGACCTTCGCCTCCGGGTCGTATTTGCGGATCTGAAACAGAGCCGCTCGCCCCGCGGCTCCGCACCCGATGATGACATGATGCATAAAACCTCCTTAAATCCGGCTGCTTCCAAAAAATCAGAAGGTTGAATAATCCACGATAAACAGATTACGTCTTATTCGAATCGTTCTCTTGGTGGATGCGCAATCCCTGCGGAATATGCAGGGTTCTCTGCGGGAAGGGGATTTCAATCCCTTCCGCGCGAAAACGTTTGAAAATCCGCTTGCGCAGCAGATGCTGAGCGGGGTATTGATCCACGAACTCCTTCACCTGACAGATCAGGGTGAAATTCAAGGAAGAGTCCCCGAAGCCGGGCATGAAGCGCACGAAAGGCGCAGGTTCTTTCAGGAGCCCGGGCAGCTCGTCGGCGCAGCACAACGCTTCGTCAATCAGAATCTTCTCCACCTGATCGGGATCGGAATCGTAAGATACGCCGATCGGAATATACAGAGACATCCGCGGTTCGGGCAGATGATAATTGGTGATGATGGTTTGAGCCAGCTTGCTGTTGGGCACAATGATGTTGTTGTTCGCCAGCGCGCGGATGGTGGTGGCTCGCCAGCTGATGTCCGTTACATATCCCTCCTCGCCCGATTCCAGCTTGATGTAATCGTTCACGCGGACCTGCTGCGCCATCATCAGATACATCCCCGAGAAAAGATTCGACAGGGTATCCTGCAAAGCCAGCGCCACCGCAAGCCCTCCGACGCCTAACGCCGTGATGATCGGGGTGATGGAGATGCTGAGCGCTTGGAAGATGAACAGGAGCCCGATGATGTAGACGACGATCTTGGCGAAATTCTGCGTCAGACTGGTGGCGGCGAGCGCTCCGGCGCGTTTCGATCCGTAGCGGAACACTAGTTCGCCGGCGATGCGCCCCAAGGCCCAGGTGATGGAGACGATCCAGATGATGATCGTGACGCGGTCAATCCACTTCTGAGCCAGCGGATTGTGATGGATGATGCGGCTGGCAAGATTCATCCCGAGTAAAAAGAACCAGAGCCAGGATGGTCCCTTGACCGCCGCCAGCACGATGTCGTCGAAGCGCGTCTTCGTCTTACGGGTGAGTCTTTCCACCCATTTGAAGACGATCAGCCGAACGAAGTAGCCGGCGACGACCGTGCCGACCAGAATCGCCAGAGCCAGGAAGATGAGTCGGTAGTGCGTTATGAGATAGTCCATGCAGACCGATGAAAAAGAGTCACGCCTTTCGCTTCTGAATTTTTTCCTGCAGCTTGATCAGTCCATCCAGAACCATCTCCGGACGAGGAGGACAACCGGGGATATAGACGTCCACCGGGATGCAGACATCAATCCCCTGCATCGTGGCGTAGTTGTTGTACGGTCCGCCGGCGGACGCGCAGGCTCCGAAGGCGACCACCCACTTGGGATCCGCCATCTGATCGTATACCCGTTTGAGGATCGGCCCGATCTTGTGAGAAATCGTCCCCACGACGATCAACAAATCGGACTGGCGGGGCGAGAAGCGCGGCAGCCCGGCTCCGAAACGGTCAATGTCGTAGTGCGCGCAGGCGACGGACATGTATTCCATCCCGCAGCACGCGGTGACGAAGGGATAGAGGAAAAGCGAATATTTTCTGCCCCAACCGAGCACATGCTCCAGTTTGCTGGTGACGGCGATGCCGGGGATCACCCCCCGATCTATTTCCATTGCATGACTCCTCTCTTGACCGCATAGAACAAACCTGCCATCAGGACCGCGATGAACACCACGATGGAGACGAAGGCGAACGGCGTCAACTGCCGGAAGACCGCTGCCCAGGGATACAGGAAGATGATCTCCGCGTCAAAGATGATGAAGAGAATGGCGACGAGGTAGAATTTGACGGGGATTCGGTAGTCGCCGGCATCGCCGGTCGGCACGATGCCGCATTCGAAGGGTTCCGCTTTCACCGGATTGGGACGCTTGGGACCCAGAAAGACAGCGGCAGCCAACATTACAGCGGTCAGTATTCCTGCAGAAATCAGCAGCCAGACGATGGGTGTGAACGATTGGATCACGATGCGTTTTCTCCGTTATGGATTTGCCGGCAGCAAGGGCTCGCCGGGAAAGGAACGATCCACGCCGACCAGTTCGAGGAATCGGCGGGTAAGCGTCTGTTGAATGCTGCGCGTTTTCTTCGCCCGCGCCTTATTTAAAATAATTCGTCCGCCCGCCATCTGTTCGTGCCCTCCGCCTGCGCCGTATGTGCGAGCTATTCTTGCGGCGACGATGCCCGCGTTCAAATCTCCCCACAAAAAGCGGATGGAGAAAACCAGTTGGTCTTCGTAGATGCCCATCACCATTGTGCGGGTAATGTTTTCATGCCGCAGGAGGAAGTCGGCGATTTCCGCGACGGCGTCCGGGGATGGAATTTCCCCCAAGTTCGCGATCAGAGTGTCGCCGTACTTTTGCGCGGAATCAATGCCTCGCTTGAAAACACCGAAATAATCTCCGGGGATCTTCGCTTTCACTACGCGATGGAGCAGGCTCCAATCTACAGAATCGAACAAGTCGAAGTGAGCCTGGCGGTCTGCGTTGCAAACACCACGCCCCAGATCCTGAGTTTCGCTCTTGATGGCGTAGAAAAGAGCGGTGGCGAGCCGTGTGTCTATGCCGATCTTTAAGTCGTGAAGATATTCCACCAGGATCGTGCTTACCGCCCCGTAGTTCGGGCGGATATCCAGGAACGGAGCATGCAATGCATGCCGTCTTGGGTGATGATCTATCACCGCTCGGATCGGCATTGTGCGTGGCAGGTTGGCGTTGCCGGCGCCGGGTTGAGCGTCCACCATCAACACGGCATCCCAGATCTGATGTTGCAGAATATCTATGGGATGCAGGTCGAGTTCGAGTTCTAATGTGAGAGCGCGGTTCTCGGCGCGCCCGAGAATGCCGCCGATGGCGATTTTGGGATTCAGATCGGTCTTCTCAGTGAGAATGGTTTGCAGCGCCAGACCGGCGGCCAGGGCATCCGGATCCGGATTTTCGTGCGAAGTGATGAGGACATTGCCTTGCTTCGGGAGAATCGCCAGGAGACGCCGCGCCTTGTCGTAGGAATCCCGCTCCCGAGCAGCGGAACGCTTTCGATCCGGCTTGCCTTGCAGTCCGGATGGTGTCTTATTCCTGCTCGTCAATCGCCTATTTCAAATCCATTGAAGCTATAATATAAACAGGTTTCAGGCTAAATTCAACCTCTTTCGGCACGGATCATTTTCGCGGAGTGAATCCCATTCGTGTTATTTGATCTGCGCAGAACCGATTTCGCCGGTGTTATAATCCAATTCGGATCCCATCATACTGTGGGGAATCGAGAAAATCACGAGGAGCAAAACGGATGCGAGAAGAATCGGTAAACGCGCCGACTTGCCCCGCAGCAAAGAGATGAAGGCGATCCCCCAGCCGATCATAGCGATAAGAGTCTTGTTGTCCGTCAGATCCCACCCCCAGGGAACGCCTGTCCAGAATTCGCCGAAGGCGAATTTCTGCACGATCGGTCCGAAAATCATCCCGCCGAGGAACAGGAGTCCGGTCGCCCAGTATGCGAGTTTGCGGGGCTTTCCGTCCGCCGGGATGGCTTCCAAGCCGGCTCGTGTGGAAATCAGCATCGCCAGAAACATCAACAGCACATGCGGAGCCAGCGCCCAGGCGGGCACATCACCCTTGAAGCGGATCACCGCGTCGCGATCCTCCGGCACGGTCACCACATCCCCATCGGATGACAGCCGCAGGTAGTATTCCAGTTTGCCGGCGGGCGGCTGCTGCGGAAGCTCCCCTTGCAGCATTTCGCCTCGGCGAGTCAGCTGGATTTCCGTCCAAGGATCCTGCGTCTTGTAGCGCTTGTAAATCAAGACGCCCTGCACCAGGGTGGATGGAACCTTGATTTCTACGACCGCATTGCTGTTCCCGCCGTGGCTGCGGATTAATTCATAGACGTAGGTTTCCCCACTCAGTTGGATTTTTCCCCGCAGTGGATAGGTCGGTCCGGTGCGCCGTTGATACACCGCGGCGCTCAGCGTGATGACAACCGCCAGAATCCAGAAAATGACATTGCGTGACATCGTTATGTCCTCTTTTTACTGGAATCATTGCAGGGCGCCCCGGACCACCCGCAATTTTTATCTTTATACGAATTCGCTGAACCAACGATGGTGCAAATCGAGATGAGTGCTGTCCGAAAGGATAAACAGATGAGAGTCGTTTAAGAAACAGAATATACGAAAATCAGTGATGACTGTCAAACGCTTTTCCTGCGACTCTGCTTGAGGATCCGGCGGGAATCTTTTCACCAGCGCCGTCTCCAGCGCCGCCCGGATCGCATCCTGCGCACCAGCAGAATGCCCGCCAGAAAGCCGCCGATGTGCGCCATATAAGCGACATGGGTGCTCTGACCGCCGCTGTCTCCCAGGACATAAAACAACTGCATGACGAACCAGAACCCCAAGACATAGAACGCCGGCACCCGCACCCTCGTGACGAAAAAGACCAGGATCACCAGCGTCAAAATCCTCGTGCCGGGAAATGTGATGAGATACGCTCCCAGCACGCCCGCGATCGCCCCAGAGGCTCCCACCATGGGAAGCGTCGAATAAGGGTTCAGCGCCAGATGCGCGATCGCGGCGATCATCCCGCAGAACAGGTAAAACAAGATGAAGCGGATTTTCCCCAGTACGTCTTCTATATTATTGCCGAAGATCCAGAGGTAGAGCATATTGCCTAACAGGTGAAACAGACTGCCGTGGATGAATTGGGAGGTTATCAGCGTCAAAGCTCCGGGCGGTCCTGCGTGCATCTTCGGCGCGAATCCCAGCAGTTGCGCGGGCGTCATCCCATAACTGGCGATGAAATAGAATAGTACTTGCGGGGGTAATGTCAATTGATAAAGGTAAACTCCAACGTTCGCCGCGATCAGAGTGACCGTCACGATGGGGAAGGTGCGGGTCGGATTCTCATCTTTTAATGGAATCATGGATGAGTGATCCTGAGGTTCCTGTGCAGTTCTGTTAGGTTGCCGGAAAAATCGCGGAGAAGCAGCTTGATCCGATGTTCTCCCGGTGCCAGGGGTTCGCCCACCGTTCCGCTGATCGTGCGGGCTTCCGAATCGTATTCCATCAAGACGAATTCCCCATCCACTTCGAGAACCACGGTGCGGTCGTCCAGACCGGATAAATCGTCGCGCACCGACATTCGAAAAGTCGGTTGACGCTGCGACGTCGTTGCCGGGGGTGAGATCCAGGTGATCGCCGGCGGAGTAACATCCTTGCGCAGCGCGTACGATTCCAACCGAGGGGAACTGCCCGTCACAAAGCCGTTCTTTTCGCCGAGATTGTTATCCACGAATGCCCAGGTCCCGTGATGAGTCAGTTTGTAAACTCCCAGTTTCTCCGGTTGCGTTTCCGTTTCCGGAATCCGGATCGAAATGCGCACGGATCCGCGGATGGGTACGTCGTTGGGTTCAAGGCGATAGATCGGGCTTTTGTAGGTGTCATCCGCAGGGGATTTCTCTGCGATAACCCGAGCGTATAGCGTGCGGTAGACGGCGTCTCGATCGAATTCCGCGATGAAATCGCCGTCCTCGGAGAGCGCCGTCCCCCCGCTGGTCTTGATGGGTTGGATGTACCAGAAAGCGGTATCCGTTCGCGTAAATCCCGCAGTGGGCTCTCTTTGCGCCACCACTGTCCAGTATCCCGGCGGAAAGGGCTGCAGCAACAGTTTCCCGACGTGTTTCCCATTCATTGGGATTAGAGGTATTTCGCAGCGATACGGTTCGAGCAGCGAGAGCTGCGGGTTCCCCGCGGCTTTCCCGTTCGGCAGGGAGAAGACCACGTAGTCGTCGAAAAATTCCGCGGACGGCGCTGATCCTGCGGAAGCCGACGCGCGAGGGTGTTGCGTTGGATCTTGCCGATGTCCGAAAAATCCGAAAATGCGGGTGTATCCCGTCAGCGGCGGATATAGAGACGAGGCTTTGATTTCGAATCCGCCCCGGATCCGCGCCGCGTTGCCCGCGAAATCCGTGAGGACGATTTCGTATTCGTGGATGCCGGGCGCCAGGTCGTGGCTGTCGAGAATTCCGTCCCCGGCGCGGTAAAAATCCACGCTGATGGAGGGATCTTTGAAAAGGTGATTGAAGGCTTCGCCCGTCTTGCGCCGCAGACGATAATTTCGCTCCAGGTCGATCTGCTTCTCTTTATAGAAATCGAATGCGTCGTAGCGCGCGGAAAACGCCAGGGAATCGTCTATATATAAATCCAACGCGTACAAACCGAGCTGGTTGGACGAGTCGTTGACCCGATCATAAGCCGAAATGCCCAGTCCAATTCGCCCGAATAAAGCCGGCGTTTGCTGCACCCGATACCGGTTCATCCTCTCCAGCGTCAAACGAACGATCTGCGGATGAAACCCGTCGTTGACTTCGGAATTGCCGTCCAGCGGAAAGAAAGCGACTTTTTCCGGTACGGGCGCCTGGCTGTCAGCCACGGTGAAGCCATATAGGAAGGGATTGCAATATCCCGCTCCGTCGCGGATCTCGAAATGCAGATGCGGCGATCCGACTCCGGAATCCCCCGTATAGGCGACGATGTCCCCTCTCTTGAACGGCAGTTCTTCCGGCTGAAAGAACATCTCGCAGCGAAATTGCTTCGCGCGCATCTGCTCAGCGCGAACCACTCTTTCCACCGACGGCGTGAATTTCTGCAGATGAGCGTAAACCGCCATGTTGCCGTCCTGCAGCTGCAGATAAAGAACCCGTCCATAGCCGTAAGGAGATACTTTGATGCGCGCGACATAGCCGTCCGCGACGGCGTAGCAGGGGAAACCCGTGCGCTGCTGGGTGCGGATATCAATTCCGAAATGAAAATGTCCCGTGCGCGTTTCGGCGAAGGAGCTGGACAAGGACCGACTGGCGTTGGTAGGCCAGAGATATTGTGCGGTGTTTATTTTTAGGCGGCTTTGGGAAATGAGGTAGTGCAGCGGCAGCGCGATCAACGTAAATGCCGCGAGGAAAAAAAAGAAACGCCTGAGAGCGTTTCTTCGAAATGGAAACCTGAATCTCATACGGGAAACTTATTCGGGTATTTTTTCCAGTTCTGCGCGGGCGCGGGTGACGTATTCGCTTTCCGGATAGTTTGCGATGAGGCGGTTCAATTCTTCGCGCGCAGTCGGGTATTTCTTCAGTTGAAGAAAGCAGAGAGCGATCTTGAATTGGGCGTCATCCGCTTTGTTGGCTTTGGAAAACGCCGCTACTTTTTGAAACTCCGCCAGAGCGATCTCGTATTTCTTCATTCCATAATAGCATTCCCCCAGCCAGTACTGACAGTTATCCGCGAGGCTGTGGCTGCGGTCGCTTTCCAGGAGGCTGCTGAAGAGATCCGCCGCTTGGTTGTACTCTCTTTTCTTGAAAAGTTCCAAAGCTTTTTCGTAATCCGCCGCATAGTCGTCGCTAAGTGTCGCCTTCTGCTTCGGAGTTTCAGCCATTCGATTGTTCTGTGGCTCCGATTCGTTTTCAGAGGAAGCCGGTTTTTCTTGATCTCGCTTCTGCAATTCCTCCAGCGCTTGACTGAACTGCCTTATTACCTCATCCTTCTTCTGTAACTCCGCCTGCAACGTTTGGTTCTCCACGCGGGCTTCGCCCAAACTGTTGCGCAAAAACTCGTTCTCCTGCTGCAGCGCGGCGATCTGCGCCTGATCCCGGACGCTTCTCTCTTCGAGAGCCGTCGCTTTCTGGTTTGAACAACCCAGCAGAGGAGCGGCGCAACTAAATAAGAAAAGAGCAGCGGTCCAATGGCGTTTCATATTTCCCTCCGAAAACTTCGAACGGGTGATGCGGAAATATAAGGATTCTTGCAGGGAATGTCAAGGAATTTGGAAGAAACTCCGCAGGGTGATTTTTTGTGGCTCTCTGTTTGTCGGGGGGAGGACGGACCATAGGGGGATACAGCATTCGCGGCGCAGGGGAGCGGCAAAATGCGCCGCTCCCCTACCGCGAAGTGTATCAACCCTATTTAATCAGAGTCATCTTGTTGGATTTCGTGAAGTGCGGAGTGGCCAAACGGTAAATGTAGATGCCGGATCCCAGCGAGGAAGCGTCGTAAGACACCTGATAATTGCCGGCTTGCAACTCACCCGACAGCACCGTCGCGACGACTTCACCCCGCAGGTTGAAAATCTGCAACGTCACCTGCTCTGTTGCAGGCAGACTGAAGGGGATAGTCGTCACGGGGTTGAAGGGGTTGGGGTAATTCTGCCCCAGCGAGTAAGTTTCCGGCATTATTTCGGAAGCGATGAGGGGTTGATCGAAATCCGCGCCGCTGTTGGTCCAATCATGAACCCATGTACCTTCATCACCGGTGCTCAGCTTGGTGTAGGTGAAACTGCTGCTGTCGTACTTGGTGTTGGTGGTGTATATACCCAGATAGCCTCGGTATGTGTAGGTGCCCGGGGATGCGGTCGAAGGCACGGTTTGCGTGCGCTGGCGCGTGATGGTGACGCCGTTGACCAACGTCAGCGGGACGGGTCCCAGCATCGGACCTTGCCAGCTTCCACCCGGGGTGTACTGCATGATCCAGGCGTTCACGAAAACGGGCGTAGACCCGTTGTTCGTCAGAGTGACGTTGAAGGAGAAACTGCCGCCGCTCGCCGGGATCTGAATGGGTGGGTTGATCGGCGTCATGGTGATGTCCACATTGGGCGGAGCTCCTCCGGGAACGGCGGAAACCGCCGCCAGCGCGTCAATTCTTCCTGCGCCGTAGATATTGTCCTTCCCGGCGGTTCCCCAATCCAGCGCCGTCTGTTCCAGATATTGGTCAATCTGCGCGGGAGTCAAATTGGGGTTCTTCTGCAGCATCAATGCCATCGTGCCCGCCACGTGCGGTGTAGACATAGATGTACCGGACCACCCGTCCGAGTAGCCGTAGTTATTCAGGAACCAGCAGGATTTGATGTTCTCGCCCGGCGCGCTGACATCCGGGTCTATCAACCCCATTCCCGGATTGTAGGCGTAATCGTACCAAGGGCTCACGCTCGACCAGGTGACCGGTCCGCGACTGGTGAAGCTGGCGTAGACATGAGAGCTGTTCGTAGCGCCGACGGTGACCACGCAGGAGAGCCCTCCGGTCAGCGTCTGATAAGGGCTCAGCCAGGGCGGCGGCACGTCGCCGGGGGTGCGCACGTTGCCGGGGATGGGATAAAAGAAGAGGCTGTTGCCTTCATTGCCGGCGGCGATGGCGCCGATCACGCCGGCTGCCAGGGCGTTATTGCAGGCGGTGCGGAACTGCGCCCGCTGCGAGGTCGTCTGCCAGCCCAGAGACATACTGAAGATATCCGCGTTGTTCGCCACGGCGAAGTTGATGGCGGAAATCACCGGACCTTCGCTGCCCGATCCATTGCCGGACAACACTTTCAGCGCCATGATGGTGGCGTTGGGAGCCACGCCGCATTGCGATCCCGCCGTGCCGTCGGAAGCAACGGATCCGGCGGTATGCGTGCCGTGTCCGCCTTGTGTGGCGCTGCCGTCGTCCATCGGATCGTTGTCATTGTTATAAAAATCCCAGCCGTGATGCGGATATTGCGTGCCGCCGTTCCACATATGATCGGCTAAATCTGCGTGGTTGTAATTGACGCCGGTGTCAATCATGGCGACGATGACGCCGGTGCCGTTGTAGCCCAGATTCCAGACGGCGGGGGCGTTGATGTCCTGCACGCCCCAGGCGATTTCGTCCAGTTCATCCGTCTCATTCAGCCCGTTGACGGGTGCGCTGATATCGGCAGGGGTGGGACGTTCATACAAGAGCATATAACGCTCAGGGTCGTACGTAACCACGTCAACTTCCGGAAAGCGGTCCAAATCGCGGATGACATCCGGAGTGGCTTTGCAGTGCACCAAATTGACGATAAAGACCGATTGCAGACGCTGAACTTTTCCCATTGCTTGCCGGCTCTCCAGAAAACTTAAAACGTCGCGCTGACTGGTCTGCGCGATGTCCTGCAGATACTGGATGACGTATTCACGCCTCGCCTGTTTGCTCCAACCTTCGGTCACTCTCATCAAATCCTGATAATCCGCCTGTTCCTGCATGGTGACCATGATGGGAATCAGTTCATCCGAGTGGCTGATTGCCAGTTTCGCCGTTAATTCGGGGTGCAGTGTGCCCGCGGCGGAAAAGCCGGCCGTCACCGCCAGAATGAGCAGGATAAATCCGAGAGTAAATCCCCTCTTGACTGACTCGCGCATGATGCCTCCTGTGAGTTGATGCCTTTGTTTAAACAAAGGCAATGTGCAGAATTTTGCAGTATGAGCATCAAAAAATACGCAGGTGAAATAAGATAGTTTGTGATCCGCATCAACAAGATGATGAATGCAAATTCCATGCATCCATATCAAGTTTCCGCAATTTCCGCGTTTTTTTCGGTGCAGAGGCAAATGGCATACTTATCGCACTATAAATACTAAGAATCACAGTTTGTTTTCAATAGAGAGGTTGTCCATTGTAGAACCAGTAAGACCGACCCAATGTGGAGGAGATGCAATGTCGCAGTTCGTACATCTGCAACCTCCGGGCGAATTCACCGCGCTGATGGGCGCTTATTCGCACGGAATCAAGATCCCGCTGCCCGGCGCGGATCTGATTTATCTGATGGGCAGAAAGCCATGGATGCCAATCATAATGTGGTGGCTCCAGGCGATCCCGCCCGACAGACGGAATACGTCTTTGAGAATATCCGCAGGATTTTAGCCGAAGCCGGCGCCGGAATCGAAGATATCATAAAGGTGTAAATCTTCGTGACGGATATGCAGAATTTTCCGAAAATCTCCGCCATCCGCAATCGCTATTTCGAGATGACGCGACCGGTTTCTGTCATGGTTGAAGTCAGCCGCCTGGCGAAAGAAGGCTGCCTGGTGGAAATTGCGGCGACGGCGGTGAAGCTGCATTCATGAAATCGCGGCGGCCGCTTTCGAGAATTATTGCGGATCTTGGCCGTCGCCTTATTGATAGCCGGGAAAGAACGGGGATCTCATCCTATGCGAAGTCATGAGAAGCGCCACTCTCTGCTGCTGCAGCGCCCCTATATCATTTCCCTGATTGAAGGCGATCCTCCCGCCGCTCTCGAATCGGCGCAATACGTCCGGATGGAAGTTCGACATTGCGGCATTTGCGGCACCGATCTGGCGTTTTATCGGGGGCGCAAGGAGGCTTCCTATCCGCGCACGCTGGGCCGCGAATACTGGAGGATAATAGCCGCCGTTGGGGAGCAGGTGATCGGCTGGAAGGCTGGGGATCGAGTCGCAGTGGACCTCAATTACCGCTGTGGGACCTGCGACTTTTGTCGCTCCGGCGCTTCGCAAAGGCGGTCGCATCGAGGTGTTGAGCCGTTACTCGGAGAGGAATTTGGCTTGCCTTTCCGAAGATCTGGCGCGAAAGGAGTGTTCCCTCAGTTTTTCGCATTTGAACGGCGACGGAGCAGCGTTTCTGCAAGCTGCGGATCTACTTGCTGCAATGCATCAGCAAATTTTCCGCAACTTGTGGATGTACGGCCTCTGTCGAATGCAGAGGAAGTCTTCGAGAATATTGAAAGTTCGCCGTTTAATAAAACGGTCCTGGAAATCTGACGGGATGCCGACTTCATCCGGGGGATGCTATGAACTCAGATCTGAAGCAATGGACTCCATTTTTGATTGCAGGACCTTGCGCGCTGGAATCACGGGAGAACTGCGCACGCATCGCCGCCTCCTGAAACCGCCCTCTGCGATTCGGTGGTTTCTTACCCTCTCCACTCCCTGAGAACGTTGGTCAGGAACTTCGTGGAATTGCGATTGTTCCAATCCATACCGGCATGAGTCCGCTTGCCCCGCTCCAATGCCTGCAAGCAACGGTAAAATTGCGAAGCCCCTATGGTGAATTTTTCCCCTTCTTCCGCCGACGCCCGGGAGCTCTGGCATGAACATCTGGACAAGCCTTATCTTTACCCGCGCACGGCTGAGTTTTGCGATTTGGTTCGCTCCATATCCGCGGATTTGAAGGAGCTCTGCGAATCGCGAGGCAGAGTCCTGATGCTCACCGCCGCCGGCACGACGGCTCTGGAATGCGCTCTCGCCTCCCTGCCGCGGGATCATCGAATTCTCGTCCTGCGCAACGGTCACTTCAGCGACCGGTTGTATGAGATTGCGCGCAGGCACTTCCGCTCTGTGCACCACTTTGATCTACCCTTCGGTGAAGCTTTTCGCGAAGAATATGCAGATGCATTTTCCGCAGAGATCAAAAAGAGGAAAGCAGAAGCCGTCGTCTTGACCCATCTGGAGACATCTTCCACCGTGGTCAATGATGTGGGGCTGGCTGCGAAGATCGCGCGTTTAGAAGGGGCGATCACGATTGTGGACGGTGTCTCCTCAATCGGCGCGGTGGATTGCAGATTGGAAGACTGGGGGGTGAACTGCTTTGTGGCGGCGAGCTATAAAGCTCTGCTGACGCCGGCGGGATTGAATTTCATTCTAGCGGACGAATCCTATCTGAATCTGGCGCGCAGCGACTGGTCTTACGCCTTCGATATGCACCGTCTGGTGAAAGCCGCGGATGAGAATCGCTTTTTATGGAGTCCGAACGTATTGAATCTGTACTGCCTGCAAGCCAGCTTGGAGGCCATTTTGCGCGAGGGGAAGTCGAGTTATTACCGGCGGCTGGCGCAGAATGCTCAAGGATTTCGAGAGCGGATCGCACAATCGGGGCTGCGCGTCTTCGGGGATCCGCGATCTCTTTCACCCTGCTTCACGGCAATTCAGCTCGACGATCACCGTGCGGATCTCTGGCTGCAAACGCTGCGTCATGACTTCGATATCGTCATCGGGAAAGGGATTGGAGAAGATGCCAATCGGATCTTGAGGATCGGTCATTATCCGCATCGAACGAAGCAGGATCTGGATTTTCTGGCGAAGGCATTGTCCTTGACGGGGAAGAAGCTAATGAATAGCATATGAGAAATCCGTTGCATCGAAGCAGAAATTTTCTTATATTTCAATTCTGAATCATTTCGGCGGTATGCCTTCCATGGATTTGGAAGAACTAAAATTTATTGAATTCTTGCGTCACACCGGTCAGAAAGTCACCGGTTCAAGGCGGAAAATCCTGGAAGAGGTGTATCGCCGCCACGATCACTTCGATGCGGAAGAATTGTATCTGAGGTTGAAGGAGCGTAAGTCCGGCGTTTCCCGCGCCACGGTCTATCGCACCCTGAACCTCTTGACCAGCTGCGGGCTGGTGCGGAAAATGGAGCTGGGGGAATCCAGGAGTATGTATGAGCATGTCCTGGGTCATCCCCATCACGATCATCTGGTCTGCATCTCTTGCGGGAAAATCTACGAATTCAATCATCCGCTCATCGAAGAAATGCAGAAAGACATCTGTCGGCAGCACGATTTCGAGATGCTGACACACAATCAGCAAATCTACGGACGTTGCCGCGCGTGCCGGGATACTGGAACGAGAGATACTTGAATATCATCTTATCTCTTTGCGTTCCCAGTAATTCTTGATATCATTCCTGAAACCCCATCGGCATGACCTTTCTGGAAAAACTGCAATCCACCATCGGCTTCACTAAGCCGGGTTTGTGCGTAGGACTGGATCCGGATCCCAGCCGTCTTCCCCGCCTCTACCGCCCCGACCTCTCCGGGATTTCCGATTTTTTGCAGGAAGTGATCCGCCAGAGCGCCCCGTTTGCAGCCGCCTATAAAGTCAATACTGCGTTTTACGAAGCACTGGGCTCGAAAGGCTGGCGTCTCTTGGAAGAGATCGCCGAAATTCTCCCCGAGAATTCCATCCGCATCGCCGACGCCAAGCGCGGCGACATCGGCAACACGGCACAGCGCTATGCGGAAGCGTTCCTGCAGCGCCTGCCCTTCGATGCCGTCACCCTGAATCCCTATTTGGGCGGTGATTCTCTTCAACCCTATCTGAACAATCCGGAAAAGGGGGGATTTGTACTGGCGCTGACCACCAATCCCGGATCTAAAGATTTGCAGTATTTTTCCGATGGGAAAGAGAGAGTCTATCAACGAGTGTTGAAGATGATCCCTTGCTGGGCTCCGAACGGGAATTTAGGTGCGGTGGTGGGGGCGACGCATCCGGAGGAGCTGCTCGAAATCCGCGAAGCATTTCCATCCTTACCCCTCTTAATTCCCGGTGTAGGAGCGCAGGGGGGGGATCTGCAAGCCATCGCGAAGATGCCTTTCAGCCAGCGGCACGGATGCGTGCTGGTGAATGTATCGCGGGCGATCCTCTACGCAGATGATAATCGTCAATTTCCGGATAATATTCGAACCGCTTGCGAGCAATATGTGAAATCTCTCCAGAGAGATTCAGATCCGGTTCGCCGGGGACCCGTTGATTCGATCCGCTGAGAACCCGAGCGGCAGAATGATTATTCCGTCAGAAATTGAGAAAACTACCATCGGCATAGAGATTGCAATAATATCTAATCGAATGAATGCGAAAATCTCACCGGAGCGCGTCCGGGAACTGCTGCGAGCATGCGGTGCTTACCAGGAGGGGCATTTCGAACTGCGTTCCGGGCGGCACAGCGGTGGGTATGTGGAGAAGTTCCGTCTGCTGGAACGCCCCGAAATCGCTTCGGAACTCTGCGCAGCCATGGCGGAAGCGTTCCGGGATCAGAATATAGAGCGCGTGGTAGGACCGGCGCTGGGTGGCGTCATCATCGCCTACGAAGTCGCACGGGCACTGGGGGTTCCGTGCGCTTTCGCGGAACGAGTGGAGGATTGCCTTGAGTTTCGGCGCGGGTTTGTGTTCCATCCAGGCGAAAGAGTGCTGGTGGTGGAAGACATCGTCACGACCGGCGGTTCCGCCCTGCAGGTGGTGGAAGCGGCTCGGCGCGCCGGAGCGCATCCGGTCGGCGCCGCCGTCTTGGTGAATCGATCCGGCAAACCGCTGGACTTGACTGTGCCGGCTGTGGCTCTGCTGGAATTGAATATCGAGAGTTTTCCCCCCGAGGCTTGTCCGCTCTGCCGCCAAGGAGTTCCGTTAGTAGCCCCCGGCAGCAAGGGGACGCAAAAAAGGTAAGTTCAGGAGCTGTGCCGAATCCTTGAGTTCGGCGACAACTCCTTTCATCACAGGAATTTTGTATGAAGTTCTGCATCATCGCTTCCGGTTCGGAAGGTAACTGCACGCTGATAGAGGATTCGAAGGGATGCGCGGTGCTGGTGGATGCGGGTCTCTCCATGCGCCGCATATCAGCCGGTTTGGAAGAACTTGGGAAGGATTTTTCCTGCATCTGTGCGCTGCTGATCTCCCATGAGCATGCGGATCACCTACGCGGCGCAGCCGTCCTGACGCGCCGTTTGGATCTGCCGATTTACGCCAGCGCTGGAACTCTGGCGCTCGTGAAGCGGTTTTTTCCGCCGATGACGCGGATGGTAGCTCTGAACGGCCAACGCCTCGCCTTCGGTGACCTGTGCATCGAAGCCTTTCGAGTCAGCCACGATGCGTCGGAAGCGCTCGGGTTTATCATAACCGAAGGCGAACGTCGTCTGGCGATCGCCACCGACCTCGGGCACATTGATGAGGCCACGCTCGAACAGCTCCGCGGCAGCGATTCCATTGTTCTCGAAGCCAACCATGACTTGGAAATGCTGTTGAAAGGACCCTATCCCTGGGATTTAAAACAGCGGATCCGCAGCTCGCTGGGACACCTGTCCAACGATCAGGCGGCGGAAGCTCTTTTGCAGGTCGCCGCGCCACGTTTGAAACGCGTCATCCTGGCTCACCTCAGCCAGGAAAACAATCATCCCGATCTGGCGTTGACCCGAGTTAGCGATGCGCTGCGCAAAGCGGGACATAACCACATCGAAGTAATCGTCGCGGACCAGCACAAGCCGACCTGCCTCTACGAGCTTTAATCAGGTGAAGTTGAATTTTACGCCCCGTCAGAAAACGGGGCGAATTTGTTTTCGAAGACCCCGCGCGCACCAGCGCAAAAAGGACTTGATTCCAAAAGCGGAATATATTATTTTATGACATTCACAACGGGTGAGCCTGCAATTAATTCGCGCAAACGGCGCGCCAGAGATCGGAATCTGCATATTCATCTTCGGTGAGAAAGGCAAATGAAACCTGAATCTTTAAGCGAAATCAAATTGCTTTTAGCGGCGGAAGAACGTCCGGTAGTCTTCCTGGCGACGGTGGATTCGGAAGGCAAGCCGCGAGTGCGTCCGCTGAATTTGATGAGCACGCCTCGGGGGTTTTACATCGCCACCTCTAGGAAATCCCGCAAAATCCGCGAACTGAAAAGCAAGGATGCCGTGGAAATGGTGACGATTTTTCCCACAGAAAAGGGGACGGGCTATCTGCGCATCGCCGGCAAAGCTCGGGAAGTCAAAGGGCAGGAAAAGCGCAGCACAATTGAAGAAACGCATTATCCGGTGGAGAAGTACTGGAACGGTGTGGATGATCCGGATTTTGTGGTTTTTCGAATTGATCCTGAGCGAGTGGAATATATACGCCCCGGAGAAGACGATCCGTTGGATGTGACGACGAATTTTTCCAGTGCGACTCACAAATGAAGGCGCTCACGATACGGCTCACATCACCCGCCTGCCGCCGTCCCTCAATGAGAATACGGTATTGACTCGCCTGTATGAAATTCAAACGCAATCAGCCTGATTCAAGCCGTCGCTGGATCAGCATCATCGGCGTTCTGGCGGCACTCTGGGCGGCGGTTGAACTATCCTTGGGCACGGCGCTGCATGCAATGCGCGTCCCCTTTCGCGGCGCTTTCTTGACTCTGCTTTCTCTGATCTTGATGTTCACCGTGCGGTATCTTATTCCGCGCAGAGGATCGGTGCTGGCATTGGGCTTCACGACCGCCGTGGTGCGCTGGCTGCTGGGCGGCGGGTTCGCTCCGCAGATATCGCTGGCGATTACGATGGAGGCGCTGCTGGTCGAAATCGGTCTGGGGTCCGTGCGAAAAGAGAGAATACCACCTCTTCGCGCGGCGTTGGGGGGCGCGCTGGCTCTGGGATATACCGCTGTCCACCCGGTGCTGTTGTGGGGCGTGTTATTGGGTGGAACCCATGGAATTGTCATCCCGCGCACCGCATGGGCGCTGGCGCTTCTCGGTGGCACGACTCTGCTGCATATGATCGCAGGCGGCATCGGAGGCGCATGGTTCTTAAAAGTGGCGGAGAGGCTCCTGCTCTTAACTTCTCCGATCGGTATGTGGTCCTTTAAGGGAAACGGATTCCATCCTGGCGATTTTCGATCACTTGTGAAAAGGGGGAAAGAATTTAGCCAGAAGAGAATCGGCGAACATGGCTTCAACCCCGAGTGATCATCCTTCTATCGCGGGTTCCCGCCGCCCCTTCCTCCAGAATGTGGTTCTACTGGCGGTAGGGGGCGCGAGCGCGCAAATTCTCGGGTTTTTCGTCATCCTCTTGCTGGGGCAGCGGCTGGGGGCGGAGCTCTTCGGAGAAATCAGTTTCGCTCAGGCGGCTCTCGTCTATTTGATGCTTCTTTCCGATCCCGGATTGAAGATACTGGGCACAAGGCGGATTGCTCAGACCAATTCGACGGAGCCTTTCGAAGTCTCCGGAGTCTGGACGATGCGCCTGATTCTGGCGGGGGCGGTTTTCCTGATCTGGTCTGCGTTCCTTCTGCTTTTTCAGCCGGCTTCACCGAGGAGTTGGCTCCTGTGGGGATACGGTCTGGCGATTCTTCCCATCGCGGTTTCCACGGAATGGATTCACACCGGCTTTGAGCGTCTGCGTCCGGTGGCGGTCAGCCGCGTCTTACGGAATGTGTTGCATTTACTGCTTGTTTTTTTATTGATCCGATCGCCGTCGGATTGGGCGTGGGCGCCGGCTCTCTTTGTGATCGCTTATCTGGCGGCGTCACTATATCTTTACGCAGTCGCCCGGAAAGATGCGATAATTCCCAGGCTGCAGCTGCGCCGCAAGACTTCCGCCGCTGTTTTCCGCAGTGCGTTGCCTTTGGGCATTTCCGCTGTGATGATTCAGATTTACTATTCTCTCGATTCCCTTATTCTCGGCATTCTGCGCACGCCTCAGGAACTGGGGTATTACAGCGCCGCATACAAGATTATTTTATTTTTACTGGCGATCGCCGACACCTTCGGTACCGTCCTTCTCCCCACGCTCTCGCGGATCACATCCGAAAGAGACCCGCAACGCCTGGGGCGAACGCTGCCGGAGATCGTCAATTTGCTGCTGTTGATCGGCGTGCCGATGACTCTGGGAGTGATGCTCCTCGCGCAGGATACTCTTGCATTCCTCTTCGGAACCTGCTATCTTCCCGGCGCCGACGCCATGAAGATCTTGGCCGTGACTATCTTTGCTGTTTTTGGAAATCTCCCCTTCGGAGTGCTTCTTCTGGCGTTGCATCGCGAAAAGAAATATACACTCTCCGTGACCGGCGGCGCGGCGGTGAATCTGGTGTTGAATCTGATTCTGATCCCGCTTTTCGGCATCGTCGGCGCCGCCGCGGCGACGCTCGCTTCGGAACTGATCGTCTGGGCGGCGTACCTGTTTTACCTGCGTAGGGATGGAATCCATATCCCCTGGCCGACGATTTTTTCCCGGCTGGCAATTCCCGCGCTGTTGATCGGCATTACCTTGACTTCGCTGCAAGCCCATGTGATCATCAGAGCCATCGTTGGGGCGGTGGTCTTCATCGTTTCCGCTCGAATCACCGGTGCTTGGTCGGTCGGGCGGCTGCGCCATCTGACGGAGATGTTGAAGCTGGACAATGCGCGTTGTAATACTCTATAAATTGTGGATGATCCGGATCTGACCGTGACCGCTTCGTTGCCTCGCGCCGCAATCGTCATTTTGAATTGGAACGACGAGCCGACCACCGCCAGAGCTCTGGAGAGTCTGCGGCGGGCGGACCTCTGCGGCGCTTCCATTATCCTGGTGGACAGCGCTTCTCAAGATGGTTCAGCGGTAAACCTGTTGAGAAGATTCCCGGAGATTCATCTGCTCCAACTGCCGGAAAACCGCGGTTATGCCGGTGGTTGCAACGCGGGGATCCAGCAAGCTCTCGCGCGCGGCAGCGAAGCCGTCTTCGTGATGAATAACGACGTCATAGTTGCGCCGGATTTTCTGCGGCCGCTGTTAGAGAAAGCGGCGGAACCGGATGTGGGCATCGTCGGTGGCAAGATCTATCTTCCGGGAGAGCCGACGCGGTTTCAATCCGCCGGCGCATTCATCAATAATTGGACTGGAGAAACCTGGAACCGATTCGAAAGAGAAGAAGACGCGGGGCAGGGGAATTCGGAATTTCATCCGGACTTTTTGATGGGCGCGGCGTTCCTGCTGACCAAATGGCTGGTGGAAAAAGTCGGAGCCTTCGATGAGCGGCTCTTTATTTACTACGAAGAGACGGATCTCTGCGTGCGAGCTCGGCGGGCGGGATTCAAGGTGGTGTATGTTCCGGGGTCGCGCGTCTGGCATTGCGAAAAGCCGCGGCACAAGACATCCAAACAATCCTGGGAGCAGTATTATATGCTGCGCAACCGGATTGTCTTTATGCGCCGACACGCCGGAACGTTTCAGCGTCTTGTATTCCGGCTCTATATGTTATTATATCGAGTTCCCAGGGAATTGCTGCGATCATTTCTCGGGCGCGCAGGCAAACCGAGCAACGTATTCAAAGCCGTCTGCGATGGGATGCGCTTTCCACTGCGACGGGATGAAGTCCGATGAATCGTTCCGGGATAAGCGTTATCATCCCGACCCGCGGCAATCGGCGGGAATCGCTGGCGCGTTTGCAGCGGCAACTGCAAGAACAAACGGTACCTCCGTTGGAAGTGATCGTGGTATCCGGCGAGGACACGCCCGGGAAAGCGCGTAATCGAGGCGCGGAACAAGCGCTCGGCGACTGGCTGCTGTTTTTGGACGACGACGCTTCTCTGGATGGCAATGGAGTCATCGAAGCGTTGATCGAAGTATTTCGATCTGAGAGGGAAGTCGGACTGGTCGGCGCGGCGATCGCAGTCTCTCCGGATGTGGGACCGTTTGCGCGGAAATATGCGCGTCAATTCCCGCGATCCGTGATCGGACCGCCGCAGAGCTGCGTGGATTCCGATCTGGCGACGACGCTCTGCTGTCTGATTTCCGCGGATCTCTTCAGCCGCATCGGAGGATTCCGAGAAGATCTCATCGCCGGCGAGGATCCGGAGTGGCGCGACCGCATCCGGCGCGAGGGAAAACGCGTGGTTCTGGCGCCGAAGGTGAAAGTCTTTCATCCACCCCCTGATAATTTAGCCGCGGCGCTAAAGCGAAGCTATTGGTACGGCATTGGAGACGCGCAGATCAAGAAAAAAATTCCACCCGAACCCTGGCGCCGTTCCTGCCGCCCGTTCGGGTGGATTCGCATCCTCTTCAAAGCGATTTTTCTGCCATTCGGATTGGTTCTCGATCTCCCTGCAATTTCAGCCGGAAAGATCAAGCTGCGCTGGGGCGGAATCTATCTGCTCTGCGGGTACGCTCACGTGCTGGGCTATCTTCGGGAGCGCCTCAGAAGGTGATCTTCCATTTAGATCTCACTCCCGCCGCAACAACTTTCGTATCAGATCGAATTCCACATCGTACAGCGCCTTCAACCCCCGATCCGGCACGATGCCGGTTTGACCGTAGAATTTGTTGCGGAAGAGATGTCCGCAGGAAAGAACGTACAGACGTCCGGAACCTACCGCTTTCTCTACTCCGATAATGTTTCCCTGGTTTGATGTCAGGAAGGCATTTCCCCCTTGTATATACTGAAATTTGCCGTTGATCACCAGGGGAAAGTAGCGATCCTGCAGAGTTAAATTGTGCAGGCTGTCCTGAGTGCCGGAAACGGTCATCAAGCGCAGACCGTATGGATCGAGCAGTTTTTGCGGAACAGAGGATGGATTATCCGCGGAATTGATCAGGAGCGCCCGTCCGCCTCTCTCCAAAAAGCCGCGCAGCTGCGACGATTCTTCTGCTGTAAAATCCACAGCCGGATCAATGATAACGACGGGATCCGCACCGGAAACCGCGCGGGAGAAGTCTTCTATTTCCCGCGGCACGGCTCCCACCCGCTGCATCCAGACATAGAAAGTGAGGAAGGACTTATCTTGATCCTGTTCCAGCCGCAGGACGGGGAGAAAATAATCCGAGTGTTCGCGTTCGAAGTTGACATACGGGATGGGTCGCCGTGGTTCTGGAAGCGGGTGAGCTTTTTTCGACAGGCTGTCCGTCGCCCATCCGGTCAGAGAGGCGGCGATCAGGAAGCCCGCCGCCGCGGTGCCGTTCCAGCATCGGAATAAGATCATCGCAACCAGCGCCAACGCCGCCAGGATCCAAGCGAAGGAATTCACCCCGGCGAATTTCGGGCGATGATTCAACCAGTTCAGCGAGCCCAACACCAGCTCGGGTTTGCCCCGGATAAAGATGAAGAAATTGGAGAACGTCGTGCTGTCTGTGTAGATCAATAATCTGCCGCGGCCGAATTTCATGGCGACCTGCTGCAGCATCAATCCGAAGTCGAAATCGAATTGCTTTCGCGAACGATCCGCGAAGAAGTTTTTCTGCGAATAGTCCAGATGATCGGCGCGCATGCCATATCCGAGAATGGCGGCATCCGCCGACCAGGGGGCGTTCACGGAGCAGGATGTGGCGAAAAGGTAAGGAGGAAGATGGACCACGCTGGGGTGAGCGAACCTGTCAGGCTTTTTGAAAAGGCTCATATTGCCGGACGTTAGGTCGTGAGTGGAATTGTAATTGAGACTGCAGCCGAAGCGGCGCAGCAACGGGTTGAAGAAGCTGGAGGATCCGAAGACATTGGTGTGGTCGCCGATCACCCAGAGGCTGCCGCCGCCGCGGACGTACTGAACGATGGCTTCGATCTCTTCTGGACGGTAGGGCTGAGTGGGGATCTTTAGAATCAAAATATCCACATCCTGCAGCGTCCTCGCTTCAATCGGGTCGAAATTCAGCTTCACATCATAGTAATATTTCAGCCAATCCGCCAGCGAGTAGTAGTTATAGGTTGTTTTCTCGCTGTAGACCTCCGTGTTCAGCGTATCCGTCGTCCATTCCCAATCCGATCCGTGTTCGTTGATCAGCAGTCTGCCGACCTTAGGTGTTCCGGGATCCCGGAATGTGAAACCGATGAAAATGGAAGCGGCAAGGATGAATCCTGAGATGAAGGATATGGGATCTGAACCAACGACCCTGCTGGCTCTAAAAATTATAGGCTTCTTGCGTTGATTCTGATCCCGTCCGCCGGTCTTATCCTCACGATTGGAAATCAGCCCGGCGATGGAGCTCAAGCTGGCTCCGCTCCACAGAGCCGGCGGAAGGAGAGACAGCGTCATCACCCAGGGATCGAAGAACCAGGAATTGTTGACTCGCTGCAGCATCAAGATGATGAGCAGAGCGAGCCGCAAGATTGCGTATCCCAGAAAGACGATCCAGAACCAGAACAAAGATTCCCATCGCTTTTTTCCGGGATGGATCAGAATGAAGCTGCTTTGCAGCAGGATAAACAGCAGAAACGGAACGGGTAAAAGCTTTTCGGCGGTGACGGTGATTTTATACGCATCTTCAAAGGAGCGCAGAAAGACTGCGCCGCCTGGTAGGACTTCGGCGGGATGTCCTACCAGGCGTAGTAAAGCGGCGATTCCCATCGCCAGGAGCTGTCCGATGCCCCCCAGCGGGTGGACGCGCGCCGACCAGGCATAGATCAACGGCATCGCCGCCGCGCTGAGCGCGGCTAAGAAACCGATCCAGAGCCAAGCTTCGGCGAGACTGCGGATGGCTTTCGATCGTTTCGGGAACATCAGGAGAAGCCACCCAAAGCCGAGAGGAACCAGACCCAAATTGTAAGGATGCGGGAAGACGACGAACGCGAGCGCGCAACCAACGACTCCCAGCCCGGAGACCCAATTCTTGCCGATGAAAAACTCCCCGATTCGGTTCTCTTCCGTCCGACCTATCCACCATAAGAAAAGCAGGAAAGAGAGACCGATGAACAGATAACCGACTTCGTTCTCCGGCTGAAGGTAGATGTGAAGCAGAAAAATCCAGGACGAAGAGAGAAGAGCGGTTGCCAACGCCGGTAAATAGTCGGGTGTTTTGCTGTGGGATTGGGTCGGTTGATTCTGCATAAGGAGACCGGCGTTTATTTTAAGGGAATTTCATCGGTCAGGCGCGCTGTTTTTTCTTTCCCAGATGACAACGATTTCCCCGAAACGCTTTGCTTCTACGAGGTTCTCATCTTTAAATGATTGCATCCAGAGCTGGGTTTCAGTGACATTTCGGGTTTTGAAATAATTCCAAATCGTATAGCGGGCGAAAGGCAGAGTTGGCTTTGCTTGATGGTCGAAGCGGTTCCGGAACCGTTCATTCAAAAACACAGGCGCCGGAATGGTCGGCTGATGCAGAAAAAGAGCGGCTTGGTACATCGCGCAGATCGGCTCCTCGGGCTGCGCATGCCGCTTCAACCAGTCCGCAGCGGCGACTACGTCAGGATTATAGTTCAGCCCCTGCCTATAGTCCGGCACCAAGCGCACAATTTGAATGGCGCACATCAAGGAGATGAGCGCATAAAAGAATATCTCGGCGGCGGTTCGACTTCTGATCCGTTCATAAATGAATTGGATAGCGAAGGCTCCGAGGACGGCGATTCCAGGGAGCAGAGGATAATAATACCGCGGCGCGCGGTAATTCTGCGCAGTCACTAAGAGAAAAGTTGATACAAACCAGCAGAGGAAGAAGATCACCGCGCCTTTCCGAGTTCGCCACGCTGCGGCGATGCCCAGCAAAGAAAGCGTGATGAGGTCGGGGCAGTGTGACAGGAAATCCACGACGAAGCGGAAGATGGCGCGCACGCTGAAATAACTTTCCGGCTGTTTGCCCAGAAAAAGATCGCATCCGCGTTCGAGGGAATGATACAGCCAGATGCGAAGAAATGCCTCAGGATTCATCCGGGAAACCAGCCAGAAGACTGCGGCGGGTATCAATATACCGGCGGAAAGGGCGATCCAGTGAGCGGCGCTGATGCGTCTGAATCTCTGGGGAAAAGAGCCGGCGGCTTGCGCATCGAGAAACATTTGTCCCAAGAGCAACGCCGGAATCAGCGCCAGAGTATAAATCTTCGTCAAGATCCCTCCGGCGAGGAAGACGCCGCTGAGCAGAATCAATCCCCGGTTGCGCTGAAACCAGAAGACGGTTGCGGCGAGCAGGTAGAAGGTGACTTCCTGTTCCAGGAGAGCGTTGCGGGAATCCCGCAGCAGAATTGAATTGTAGGCGCAGAGCAGCGCTGCGATCAGAGCGACGCGGCGGCTGAAAAAGCGGCGTCCTAAAAAATAAGTGAGGAGGATATTCAATGATCCGAAGAAAGCGCTCTGCCAGCGCACTAATTCGGGGGATGGATTCGAAAGATGAAACAGGAACAGCGTGGTGAAATAGTGCAGCGGGGATAAGAAGATATGCGACCACCCATAGAGGAAGGGATCGCCGTAAAGAACCGCATGTTTAGGACCCAGATTCCATAGACCTTCGTCCCAGAGGATCATGGGAAAGCGCAGCGGATCCAGAAAACGGGCGGCGACGGCTATGAGAAATAGGAGGGCGATGCCGAATGCAGCAACGAATTTCCGTCTTCGAGGGACCCCGCTAAGCGGGGATGGTTCACGGTTCACCTCGTTCATTCGGGCGCTCGGTGATGCGAAACGCAAACGGCGGCTCCCACCCCACGAGGAGATTTCCTTGCTGAACGTCTCCTCCCGAACATTTTACCTTTTGTACATCTTGAAATAATACTCCATTTCCGGCAAGCCGCCCTGCATAACCAGATATCCGTCTATGGGTTCTCGTTCGGTGATTTCATCGGCGATGGGAGTCAACATGATGCGTTTGACTTCTTCCTTGTCCTGCGTCTGCCCCAGAGCCCAGCCCAATTTAACGTAGGCGACTTCCGGAAGCATGTTTTCCGCAGGAATGACGCCCAGCTCCATAATATCCCTGCCGGTGTCGTAGACGAACATCTGCACGTAGCCCCAGAGCGTCTGGACGGTCATATAGACGTGGACTCCAGCATCGCAGGCTCGCTTCAAGGCGGGGTACAACGGTTTGTTGACGTGGCCCAGCCCCGTCCCGGCGATGATGATCCCCCGGTAACCGTGATCCACCAGTGAATCTATGACGTCCGGCTTCATATTGGGGTAATATAGGGCGATGGCGACGCGTTCATCGAAGACGGCGTTTAGGTGAACCGTGTGGTCCCCCCGCCGCCGGCGGCGGTAATCATCGCGGATGTAGACGATATCGGTGGGGCTGATGCGCGCCATCGGACGCTCGCCGATGGTGCGGAATGTGGAGCGGTAGGAGGAGTGCATTTTGCGCACGCGGGTGCCGCGATGCAGCAAGTCGTATTGATCGGAAGTGGGTCCGAACATGCACACCAGCACTTCTGCCATCTCGCTGTAACCCGCCGCGCGGCAGGCGTTGATCAGATTCAGCGCCGCATCTGAAGATGGGCGGTCCGAGGAGCGTTGACTGCCGACGATGACGATGGGAACCGGAGGATCCTGCACCATGAAAGTCAGCGCGGCGGCGGTGTAGTGCATGGTGTCGGTGCCGTGCCCGATGACGATGCCGTCCGCCCCGGATTCGATCTCCTCGCGGATGGCGTGCGCCAGTCCCATCCAGTGCTTGGGCCCGATGTTCTCGGAAAATTCGCCGTAAAGCTTCCGAGTCTTCAAGTTGCAGACGTCCACCAGCTCCGGAACGGCTCCATAAAGTTCGCCTGGAGAGAACGCCGGTATGACCGCGCCGGTGCGATAGTCCAGCCGCGATGCGATGGTGCCCCCCGTTCCCAGCAGCGATACGTTGGCTTTGGAAGGATCCGGCGGATAGGTTTTTTCCGGGATCTGGTAGTGCGCCTTGCGGTAACCGACTTCTTCGATCGAATGGATGCTGTCTACGCGCAGACCCGTGTTATAGCCGTTGGGGAGTTTGATGACGATGTGGCGGTCGTCGGCGGTCTCGGACCGGGGCAGGATGATGCCGCGGAAATCCCCCTGATCGGTGCTGATCACGACGTCGCCCCAGACGCGCGCCTTATGGCGCAAGAGCAGCTCCTTCGCAGATCCGCGGTAACCTTTTAGATCTTCTGGTTCAGGATATGGCATAAGGGTTGGAATTGAGTGTTCAGCAGGTTGCGATTCTTAATATATTAAATTCACAGACCGAATGCAAGCTCGAATGGGGGGAAAGCGGAAGGCGAAAAGAGAGGTGAAAGAGGATTCGCAAGGAAGTCGCTGAGCGGCATTGAGAGTTGATTGGAAGAAAAACATTCAGGGCGGCTTTGCGCCGCCCTGGTTCCTATGTTTTGCTCAGATGTCTTCGGCGTCGGGGATTACATATTTTTAATGATCGCCTCGCCGAACTCCGAGCATTTCAGTTCTTTTACATCGGTGATGCCGTCGGCTCGCATCAGCCGGGCGAAGTCGTACGTCACCGTGTGCGCAGCGATGGCGCCTTCGATCCCCTTGACGATCAGATCGGCTACTTCGTTCCAACCTAGGTGTTCGAACATGAGCACTCCGGAGAGGATCACCGAACCGGGATTCACTTTATCCAGATTGGCGTACTTAGGTGCCGTGCCGTGAGTCGCTTCGAAGATGGCGTGCCCGGATACGTAATTGATGTTGCCGCCCGGAGCGATCCCGATCCCGCCCACTTGCGCCGCCAGCGCGTCGGACAGGTAATCGCCGTTCAGATTTAAAGTGGCGATGACGTCGAATTCGTTGGCTCGGGTCAGCACCTGCTGCAGAGTGATGTCGGCGATGGTGTCCTTCACGAGTAGCTTTTTCTTCCACTTGCCGTCCCCGTGCGTCGGCCAGAGCTTCAGAGCCTCTTCCACTTCACGATCGAGAACCTTCTGCTTGTCCGGCACCAGTAGATCGTAGCCGGGTTCGATCATGCGGGCGTTGTCGGCGACAGTCAAATTGGGATTTTGCTCCTTGTTGCCCAGAATCCAGCTTTCGCGCTGGGTCACGGACTGTTCCCGGAACTCGGTGCGCGCCACCTTATAGCCCCAATCGCGGAAGGCGCCTTCCGTGAACTTCATGATGTTGCCTTTGTGAACGAAAGTGAGGCTCTTGCGGTTGTGCTGCAAAGCATACTGGATCGCGGCGCGAACCAGCCGGCTGGTGCCCTCCTCCGATACCGGTTTGATGCCGATGCCCGATGTTTCCGGAAAACGGATCTTCTTGACGCCCATCTCCTGCTGCAGGAAGGCGATGACCTTCTTCACTTCCGGCGACCCCGCCTGCCATTCGATGCCGGCGTAAATGTCTTCAGTGTTTTCGCGGAAGATCACCATATCCACGTCTTCCGGTTTGCGCACCGGACTGGGGACGCCCTTGAAATAGCGCACCGGGCGCAGACAGACGTAGAGGTCCAGCAGCTGGCGCAGCGCCACGTTCAGGGAACGGATGCCGCCGCCGATCGGCGTGGTCAAAGGTCCCTTGATGCCGACCAGGAATTCTTTATAGGCGTTGACCGTGTCGTCGGGCAGCCAGGTGTTCAGGGTCTTGAAGGCTTTTTCGCCCGCCAAAACTTCCATCCAGGCGATTTTGCGCTGTCCTTTATAGGCTTTCTGCACGGCGGCGTCGAAGACCTTCTGCGCAGCCCGCCAGATGTCCGGACCGGTGCCGTCGCCTTCGATGAAGGGGATGATGGGATGATCGGGGACGTTCAGCTTCCCCGCCGCCATGGTGATGGGCTTGCCGTCCTTGGGAATCTTCAAGTGCTCGAATTGGGCCATGGGTCCTCCTTTATTAAGAATCAATTTCATTCGATGGAGAGGATATCCGCTTTTTCCGCTATATCAACCGAGATTCGCCGACGAAATCTCAGACGCCCTCACTGCTTCGCCCGGGCGTACGCCAGAGAACCGCCCGCTTTCATGATGGCGATCTCCCGCTCGTTTAAGGGGTGTTTCACCGGAATCTTCGCTCCGGTGGTCATATTCTGGACCGTCAATTTCCCGGACTCCAGGTTTTTCACCGGGATTTCCAGCTGATCCCCCTGCGAAATCTTCTCGTAATCCGCTTCGTTTTCGAAAGTTAAGGGCAGGATGCCGAAGTTGATCAGGTTCGCCAGGTGAATGCGGGCGAAGGATTTCACCAGCACGGCTTTCAAGCCTAGATACATCGGCGCCAGCGCGGCGTGTTCGCGCGAAGACCCCTGTCCGTAATTGTGTCCGCCCACGACGAACCCTCCGCCGGCTTCCCTGGCGCGCTTCGGGAAGGTGGGATCCACCACTTCGAAGACGTGCTCGGAAATGGCGGGTATATTCGATCGAAGCGGCAGAATTTTAGCTCCGGCAGGCATAATGTGATCCGTCGTGATGTTGTCTTCGACCTTCAGCAGGACGATCCCTTTCAGCACATCCGGCATCGCCTGCGCGACGGGCAGCGGTTTGATGTTGGGTCCGCGGATGATCTCGACCTCCTCGGGGTGATCCGACGGCGGGAGAATCATGGAATCATCCACTCGAAAAAATTCCGGATACTCCACATTCACGTAGGGAATGCCCAGATCGCGGGGGTCGGTGAATTCGCCGGTCAGAGCGCAGGCGACGGCGGTTTCGGGGGAAGTCAGATACGCCTTGGCGTTTTTCGTGCCGGTGCGCCCGAGGAAGTTGCGGTTGAAGGTGCGCACTGTGACGGCGTTCGTATTGGGCGAGAAACCCATCCCGATGCAGGCTCCGCAGGAGCTTTCCAGGATGCGCACGCCCGCTTCCACGATCGTCGCCAGAGCGCCGTTGTGCAGGATTTCGGTCAGCACCTGACGACTGCCCGGGGATAAGCCCGCCGAAACATCCGTCTTGACCCGCCGATCCTTCAGCATATGCGCCATCATCATTAAATCCCGATAGGAGCTGTTGGTGCAGCTTCCGAACGCCACCTGATCCACTTTCAGGCCGGCGATGTCGCGGACTCGAACGACGTTGTCCGGCATATGCGGCTGAGCCGCCAGCGGTTCGAGCTTGTCCAGCTCGATGACGAGTTCTTCATCGTACGAACAGCCGGCATCGGCGGACAATTCAACCCAATCCTTTTCGCGCTTCTGAGCCCGCAGGTAGCGGCGGGTCTTCTCATCGGATGGGAAGACGCTGGTGGTCGCACCCAGTTCCGCGCCCATATTCGTGATAGTGGCTCGCTCCGGCACATCCAGGCTGGCGACACCGTCGCCGTAATACTCCATGATTTTGCCGACACCTCCCTTGACGGTCAGGCGGCGCAGGACTTCGAGGATCACGTCTTTGCCGGTGACGAAGGGTTGCAGCTTGCCGGTCATACGGACACCCACGATCTTCGGCATGCGCAGATGGAAAGGCTGCCCCGCCATCGC
>CAZUTK010000016.1:0-45685 GCA_964623265.1 uncultured bacterium
CCCGGGCGATATTTATTTCTATGAGAACATCGGCACGCCGCAGGTGGCGCAATGGCAACTCGTCACCAAGAATTACATCAGCCTGGACGAAGGGTATGTCGCCATTGGCGAAAACGTTGACATAGATGCAGATTTCGATCGCGACATTTTCATTCAGCACGCTGGCGATCGGATGAGTTTTTATGAAAATGTCGGCACCCAGACGGCTCCTTCTTATCTTTGGGTAACTTACAGCTATCAGGACATTTCCGTAAATGACGCCTGGCCTGAATTTGGAGACCTAGATGGCGACGGGGATCCTGATCTGCTGATGGGTGAGTCTGCCATCCCGGGGCCACCGACAATTTATCTTTTCCAGAATCGCGGCACTCCGCAATCTGCCTCCTTTAGTCTTTACACCAATAATTTGATTCCGGGCGTTTTTACCCAAGCTTCGGTTGGTAACTCCTTGGCTCTGGCTGACATTGACGCCGACGGCGATCTGGATTTGTTCGCCTGCGATCTGGATAGGCATTTCTATTATTTTCAAAACGTAGGTTCGCCCTTTGCGCCAGTCTTTGATCTTGTGGATACAAACTGGCAGAGCATCTTTCAGCCAACCACTCCAAGTCTTTCTTTATACCCGACATTTTTTGATATTGACGCCGACGGCGATCTTGACCTTTTCTGCGGCACCATGTGGGGCTGGAATCAGTTTTGGTTTTTCCGTAATGTAGGCACTGCGCAGATTGCCCAAATGGTGCTAGAGACCCAGACATTATTCGGTCCCGGTCAGCTCCATTTCATACCAAGTCCCATCTTTGATGTTGATCAAGATGGAGACGGAGATTTCATCATGTCCACCTACAACGGTGGCATGGTATTTTTCCGCAACACCACCGGCGATACCTCCGCCGTCGGCCCTCCGCCGGTGCAGCGGCATCCCCGGGCCGGGCTGCAAATAACCCTGGGCCCTAATCCCGCAAACCACAATACGATCATTTCCTTCACCCTGCCCTTTACCCAACAGATAGACCTGGCAATCTTCAACCTCCTGGGGGAAAGAGTTGCCACCCTTGCCTCAGGTCTGAAAGCCCCTGGCCGCTATACCCTACCCTGGGATGCGTCGGGGAACGCCTCAGGGGTCTACTTTGTCCGATTGAGAACGCCTGCGGCGACCGCCGCACAGAAATTGACGATCATTAAATAGGATGACTTTGTAGCCTGTTAAAAAGGGTCTACGAAATCTCATCACAAAAGCCCTTGTTTTTCAAGGGCTTTTGTCTTATGCTTCCCCCTGTCTAAAAGGTAATGATTATTGACACGCCTAACAGCGCCAGGGAAGTCTACCATGAAACTCGTTTGCCTAAACCTTCGCTTCTTGCGCGAGAAAAATCCAGAAGCCACGACCTCCGCCCTCTCCAGCACCGCCGGAATTTCCGACTACGACGCTAGGAAACACGAAGTGCACCCTGAACTCTACACCGAGCATGTACTGGAGCGTACTGCTCTTTCTATAATCATAAAACCGGCATGGTGCCCGATATTTTCGGTCGCCTCACGCCAGAAAGACTACGTATCGAAGACCTGGCAAAGCAGTATGAAGAATCATTTGGACCGGCCATTGGCTACGGCAGACGACCCTACCGAAAATCTTGAATTCCGATCGCCCTTAGTTTCCCTCCGTCCCAACAACCCTTGGCCCGGTCTGAGATCGCCCGTCTACGGGCTTCCTACGGCTTTGTTTTTGACGAGATTTTGTGCCAAGCGGGTTTTCCCGCACAGGTTAAGAGAGAAGTGATCGTCAACAGGCACTTTTCTCATTAGAGATCGCGCCTCTGCGGGGGTGTTAGACGCCTTGTGTTAGGCAAGGTACCCACTTCCTCATTCTGGGCCCGCACAATCCGCCCTGGGCGGAGAGATGGGTCTGAGGGCACTCCATCGGATTTTTCGACAGGCTGATTACGAATCAGCCTCTCTAAGGCTCTCGTTGCGGTCAAACACCCTACTTGACGCCCTATGCTAACCTGCTACAATGAGGGCATGAAAAATGACGACAACGAAAAATACTTCACCGCCATCAAAGAGGACATTGACCGGTTAAGGAAAGAGATGCTCGAGCGGTTCGACAAACAAGACCAGATCTTGGAGTTGCTGCTGGACATGCAGCGCAGTTACGACGAGGAGCGGCGCGAGCTGAAAGCATCCTTGTGGGAATTGGACCGCCGCGTCAGCAAGATTGAGAAGAGTCTGGCCTAAATCGTTTCCCCATGCCTGTTCGTATATAACGCCCCTTGGAACGCTTGGGGTGTTTTTAAATAGCCCCCTATACCCACCCTATGACCAAACGCACCACCATCTGCGCCCGGGTATCCACCAAAGACCAGCACCCTGAGACCCAGGTCCGGGATTTAAAGCGCTACGCCAAAGACCAAGGCCTTAAAGTCATCAAGGTTTACCAAGAGAAAGCGTCAGCGGCCGCAAACCGCAATGGATCCAGACTGCAGCTCGAGAAACTCCTGGACGATGTCCGAAAGCGCCGCACCGACGCTGTCCTGGTCTGGAAGCTGGACCGCTTGGCCCGTTCCACCCGCGAGCTCTTAAACCGCTTTGAAGAGTTTCGCTCTTTAGGCGTGGAGCTCATTTCCTACGCCGAGAATATCGACACCACCACGCCGGCAGGCAAGGCGCTGTTTTCGATGGTCGCGGTCTTCGCCGAGTTTGAGAACGACATCAGAAGCGAGCGCATCATTGCCGGAATGCAGACTGCCAGGGACAAAGGCAAGCATTTAGGCCGGCCTACCTTATCCCCTGAGACCATCAAGAAAATCCAGGAGCTGAAGGGCCGAGGAATTTCAGACGCCCTGATTATGCACGAAACCAGCCTGGCCCGGAACACCATCAAGAAGTACACTCACTGAGATTTTGCTTTACTCTTAATCTCTACCATGCTATATTTGCCGTAGTTCTGTATTACCACCATTCGGTAATTACAGAAACCTGTAATTACAGATTTAATTCTCACCTTAATCTATGATTTCTATAGGCATAATCGCCAATAAGGGCGGCCAAGGCAAGACCACTTCTGCTATAAATCTCGCACATGGCTTGGCATGGAAGGGACGCAAGGTCCTTCTTGTGGACTGCGACGATTAGGGGCACATTGCTAAGACATTCGGCGTAGAGACTGAAAGCCAACCAACTCTTTTCGACCTTATTACAAGTAGAGTTCCCATTCAGCGCGTCATAGTAAACCTCAGGCAAAACCTTCATGGAATCCTGAGCGACGAATCTCTTTACGCTGCGCTTATTGAAATTCAAGCCATCCCCAACCGTGTTACGCACTTAACTCGGATGCGCACCATTCTAAATGACCTCGAACCCTGTAAATTTCATTATGTCATCTTCGACGGGAAGCCTGGACAGACAGACTTGACCTACAACATTATTCTTGCATCCAATTACCTGTATATTCCCATAGAGGTCAGCGGCGCTGATTTTTTGGGGCTTCTGGGTCTTAATAGCTTTCTCGCCTCTGTGATTGACACGGTCAAAGAACACGAGAGCGAGATCGGTAATTGGCTTGATAAGCTAATTCTCATTCCCTATTTTTATAAAGCCAGCTTTAAGGATAGCCAGCGTGACCTACAAGCGCTCTAGGCACAGTTTCCCGACCTAGTGACCCCACCCATTCGATATAGCCAAGCTGTTGCCAATGCGCCGCGCCATGGACAAACCATTTTTGAGTACCCCATAATTCCCCGCAATAATGGAATTGAGGATTTTACCAACCTCGTAAACCTAACCTTATCTTATGAAAGACAACAACAACCAGAGGAGGCTCAACATGAATGATCCCTCAGAGCGGCGTTCCCCTTTCACCAAAGGTCCATCCACTAAAGATGTTATGACCATGTATCGCCGCCGGGATAAAAACCACCAAACTGCAAATACAGAATTACAGGAATCTGTAAATACAGGAAAGATTAAAGCCACATTTTTGCTGCCCGTTAAGCTTCATCAACGCCTAAAGCTTTTTGCAGTTAGAAGTGGCCAGAAATTCTCTGCCGCCGTGTAGTACGCCCTTGAAGAGTTCTTACAGAAGCACCAAAGCGAATAAGAATTGCTGTGCGCCCTAAAGGAAGAAACTGGACATATTAAAGGAAATAAGTGGACAGGGTAAAGGAAGAAAATACCTATTAAACCCAATAAAATCAACATCATTCAAAATGCAAGACTATATTGACTATATTTTAGACAACAACATGGACTTAGCGGGGTTGTTGTTGTCTTTTTCAATTTTTTCCTATGCCCAAAACACCCATCAAACATAACCGCATTAGGCATACCATGCTACCCGACGAAGAACATCTGCTAGAAGAGACGGAGTTAGAAGAGCCAACCTACACCATCGCCGAAGGCAACCTCCAGCGGTACCATTTTGTTTGTAAGATTTATAATCTCTTGTGCAGTTACTTCAGCAAAACAATTTTCTGGGTGAAGGCGAAGGCGTCCGTTTGAAGGCGGCAGAAGTAGATACCGGACGCTGAAGAATGCGCAGACCAGCGGGCTTCATGAACCCCGGCGTCTTGTACTCCATCCAGCAGGGTGGTGACCAAGCGTCCCTGCACATCGTATATCTTCAGACTGATTCGTGCGGTTTCAGGCAGCGCATATCGGATCTGCGCCGTTCGATGATCGGACAGGATGGCGATTTGAAGCGGGTTTGAAGCTTGTTTGGATGGGGATGGATCGGAAGTTGAAAAGATCCGAGAATCGTTCATCCATTCAACGAATAAATCACCTTGATTCGACCAATACTTTACATTATCTCCTGTTCCAGAAGCTGATTTCGTGAAGTTAAAGCTGCTGGAATCCCAGATTTCGTTGGGGTAGGTCCCAACGCGCCCTTCATAGAGGTAATTCCCGGAGGGTGCGGATCCCGGGATCGCCTGGCTTCGCATCCGGACGATGCTGGCGGAACCGGGCAGTGTCAGATTCAACGGGCCCAGGACAGGTCCGTACCAGCTTTGATTGGGCAGCTGCACCATAATCCAGACGCCGAAAGTCTGCGAAGAGGATTCCCCGTTCGTCAAATTGGCGTTGAAATTGAAGGATCCTCCGGTTGCCGGAATGGTGATCGGCGGATTGATGGGAGTGAGCGTGATTTCAATGTCAGGATAACCTACGAACTGCAGCGCCACGTTGCGCACAGTCGGTGCGCCGCTCGTGACCACAATGCCGGGTATCGTCTGTGTGGCATAGCCCTCTTTGGAAACTTCCAAAGTGTATGTGCCGGGGACAACCAGATGGCGGTATCTGCCGAAATTCGGTTCGCTGTAGCGCGGATAGATCTCTGACGGATTCCAGAGCTGCACGACCTTCACTTGCGCCACCAGCGGAGCGTTCGTGGTGGCATCCGTGATTAACCCGGTGATCTGCGCCTCTTCCGATCTCTGCAACTGGTACAAATCCGTGGGCAGATTTTCCTGACAAACCGCAAGGATTCCCGAAGCCGGCGGATTGTAACCCGGACCGCTCCAGAGCTCCGAAGTGACCGACATAACCCCTTTTTCGCCGTATAGGTAGTCGTTCATCTCGCCGCCGTGGGGATAGAGATTCCCGGACAACAGGGGCGTATATTGATTGAACGCGCACATGGCATTGACCATTTCGACGAAAAACGAATTGTCCGGTGAGGGGTGATTCGCCGCCCAGGCGAATGGGTAAAGAATCTCTTCGCCGTACGAATGGTACGAGTGTCCCGTAGTAAAATGGTGCGCCAGGTTCAAATCCCGAATCGCCTGAGTTTCGACTTCCGAGAAGGGATAGGGACCATAGTTGGATGCGGACTGCCCCCAATGAAAGGAGTAGTTCCGGTTGATATCCACGTTATTGGCGTTGTAGCGGCTGTTGTTGACGTATCCGTCTGGGTTCGCCACGGGGATCACCCAGAGTTCATGGTTGTTCACCCAAGCGGTGACGTTGGGATTGACGCCGTAGTTGGTCAAAATGTAGTTAATGAAATACATCGGCACTTCCGCGGAAATCCTCTCATTCCCGTGGTGCACACCGACGAAGAAGTTGACGATTTCGTCTTCTTCCAACGCTGGATTGTCGGTGATTTTCAGCGCGTAAACGTGTCGGTTTTGCACGGTGGTGGCGAGGTCATAGAGGAAAGCGATGTTGCTGTATTGTTCCGACCAAGTTTGCAGTTGCGCCGTGAGAGTCGTATACGTATAGTAATCGTCCGTTTCATCCAATTGAGAATATTCGTAAAGGCTGGCAGCCAGAAACTGCACCGGGTATCCCATGCGGATTACATGCGCCATCTGTTCGTCTGTAAGTTCCGCCAACGCATGATCCCCCGGAATAGCGGCGAGCACGTCAATTCCTGCTTGCGCCAATTCGACGGCGGCGCCGCGCCCTTCCAGGCTGATGCGGTAGAGGTGCGGTTGATCCGCTGCAAATCCCGCATCTAAACCCAAGCTGAGCAGCAAAGCGGCAGTTGCACAGAGTATCATCCCTCGTTTCGTCATCTTCAGTCTCCTCTGTTCGCGTGATTCTTTATCCAGAGCAATCGGTTCCTATGAATACAAGTTAACATATTCACAGGCCGGAGTCAAGCTCAAAAACAACCGGCGACTTTTTTCGGGCAAGACGATTCCGCTGCGTTCTTTCGCCGAAAGAAGCAGGAACAGTTAGGGTTGCAGTAAGGATGCAAGAGCCCTACACTTCGAAGTGGATCACGTTGCAGGTAATGGTGTCCATCACCCCTTCGATCGCCTGGATTTTATCCAGCACGAGCGTGCCGATCTGATTGAAATCGCCGCCCTGAACAGTGGCGATCAGATCGTAGGGACCGGATATGGCATCTACGTGTTGGACGCCGGGTATCTTCAACATCTTTTCGAAGACGCTGCGGGCTTTTCCCACGGAAACCGAGATAAGAACATAGGCTGTCGCCGTCATATCCTCTTCTCCCGCATTTATTATCAATTTCCGTCTTCCAGATAAATCAACTGGTGTCGGTGGAGGTCTATTTTCGTCTGAGATTTGATCTTGTGCTCGAGGGATCTGCCATAACGAGCCAGATAGTACGGCAGACTGAAGCGTCGTTCCTGCAACTGCCCGCCCGGCATCAGATTCATACAGGCTTTGTTGATCTGAGAGACGAGCATCTCGTTCTTCCGGCGCATCGCGGCGCGCGCCTTTTCTTCCAAGACATCCAGCGACAATAACCAGCGTTCAAGCGTTTTTTCCACAGGATGATCCAATGTCGGATCTATCGCCATCATTCCAACCAGCAGACTGTCGCGGATTTCGCTCCATTTTTCCCGCGCGCGGGCGAACAGCCCCACGAGATCATTGGTTGTGTCGGATTCGAGGATCTGGTTGATCAGTTTCGAGGTTCCCAAACGGAGTTGTTCGGGCGTGAACTGGTATTTTTCCAATACTTTCTTAACTTTAGCTTCGATCAGGGTCGCCGATAAGCGAGGAATGATCGCAGGCATCGTCACTTCCAGATGATCGTAGAGCGGCTTCAATTGGGCGAAATAGGCGATCTCCGTAGGACCTGCGATATAGGCGACGGTAGGGAAGAGGCAATCTTGAAAGATGGGGCGCAGGCTGACTTTCGGCAAGAAAAAATCCGGTTGTTCAACGGCTTTGCGCCGAAGACCTTCAAACCCTAATTGTTCGGGAGGATTGCTTTCGTGAAGCAGCGTGCCTGCCGAACTGATGGGGACGCGCACATCGCCGATTCTGGCGAAGAGCTGCAAACGATCTTCCTGCGGCTGGATTTGCGGTGCATAACCGGCGCGGTTCACTGCTTGCGTGGCTTCAAAAAGCAAGCGATTCAGATCATTGCCGGAAGAGAAAATGCGGATTAAGAGGGGCGTCAAAGATTTTTTGCTCGGTTTATTCTCGGCGTCGTAGAGAATTAAGCCGTCTTCTTTGAAGAGGTGACTGTAGAGCCTGGCAAATGCCCCCCCCAACGTTTCACCAGGATGATAACAGGCGCTCAGAAGCTCCAGCTTCTGCCCGCGGTAGGAGCTGGGAGGAAGGAGAGTCCAAAGCCTCTGAACCAACTGCTCGACTTCGCCGTTCAATACTATGGAACCGACGACTCTGCGCTTTTCTTCTGGGGGGTTGGTGAGTGAGAGGAGAACTTCTTCCCCTTCGAGATTCAACAGACGGATGTGATTGACTTCAAAGAAATCGTGATCTGAAGTTTCCATCCAGAAGACCGGCACGGTGCGTCGGCCGGTGGCGCCCTGAATCGCTTGAGCCCATAGGATTGTCGCGACGGCTTTGTAATAAGTGAAGAGTGGTCCGCCGAATAAACCGACTTGCTGTCCCGTCACGACCGCCAGCGTTTCAGGATCCCGAAGCGCCTCGATGTTCCGCAGCGTCTGCATGCCGCCGCCCCAGCGTTCAGCATCCCGCAACAATGCAGCGATCAGAGGACTTCGGTCGCAAAATGTACGGGTTCTCGCCTCTGCGAGAACCTTCCATTCACTTAGAGGTAGACGATAATCGAAATGGTAGAAATCCCGGACTCGTTCGAAGTCATCTATGTAATCAAAGAATAGCGCATTGCCGCCGGGTAATCTGCGGAAGGAGATGGAGTCAGACACGTTTGGCACCGATTAGTATGAGTCGAGGTGAACGACGGGTGAATTCGGCTCCGTTGTAATCGCCATAAGTTTGCACAACGTCGAATCCTGCAGTCCGAAGCATCCGCATCAATTGATCACCCGAGTAGAGAAAGACGGATTCGCGAAATTCCCGCCGATTCCCTCCTGTTTGTTCTATCGTGATTTGTTTATTAATGCGATCGGATTCCGGATCCACCCATCTTCGTATGGTGACCCTGCCGCCGGATATTTCTCGTTCTTCAAGCGGAATCAGCGCTTCGAGAACCGCATTGCGATTCAGAAAATCCAGCACGAACCAGCCGTTTGGCTTCAACGTCCGCGCTGCTTCCCGCAACACTTGCAAATCCATCTCGCTGTCCTCGAAATATCCGAAGCTCGTGAAAAGTGAAAGAATCAGATCGAAGACACTTGCTGCGAACGGCAAAGCGCGCATATCCCCACGCGCCCGAAAAAAGTCTTTGCTTGCCTTTGCCGAGGCTGTGTGTTGCAAAAGAAACCAGGATAGATCCAGACCGAAAACCTGATATCCGAGCGCAGTGAGCTGCAAGCTGTGCCGCCCGCTTCCGCAGCCGAGATCTAATACAGATGCAGGAGGTGAAAGTTGAAGCGTCTTCTCCAACCACGAAATGGTCTCAGCCGCTTCCGCGTTGGAGCGATGCCGGTATAGTTCGTCGTATTCTCTTTCGAACCAGCGCTGATACCAGGGGATCTCGTGCAAACTGCTCTGCTTCTTTCGTGTATTTTCTGCGCAATGAATAATATACAGCGGAGTTACGTAAAAGTCAAGCAGATTTGATCGCGCCGTCAGAGTTTTAAAAAAAAAAGAGGCGAAGTGCATCGCCTCTTGTGTTAAAGATCCAGGAATCGCCTTAATGTTCGAAGCGCGGAGGGTGTGGGGGGCGATCGTCGAATTCGCGGACCATATCGCGGACGATTTCAGGAAAGCGTAGATTGAACAGGACCATCTTGCCTACCTGATCCGGTTTCAGCACCTTGGCGGCATCCCGGCGGAATTGCGTGCGCAGTTCAGCTTGATCGCGATCCAGTTTTTCCAGATCATCCAGCAGAGCGTTGATCTTACCTACATCGGCTTTTTCATCCCATACCAGATCACCCAGACTCCGCACGATATCCATCCGTTTCTGATCCAGTTCATTCATCTTGCGATCCGTTTCGCTCATCAGCGGAAAGAACTTTGCCGCCTGTTCTTCGCTCAGCTGCAATTCATCCGTCAGTTTCCAAATTTTCATCGTCTGAATCCGCTTCTCGATTTGTTCGCGACGTTGCCCGTCACGCAGGCCTTTCGGACGTACCGGCTGCGCGAGAACCCACCCCGGTTGCCAGAGCAGCGCCGCCATCACGATCCCATAGAGGATTTTTTTCATCATTTTCTCCAGTCTATTGACATTATCCGTCTATTGATTTTCATTTATTTCCATTCGTGAAGCATCAGATTATCGGTTTCGCGCTCAACTGAGACAGAATTTTCTCCAAGGTTTGATCGTCCACTTCCGCCAGTTGATCGTATAAATCCTTCGGTGCTTCATGCTGCAACTGGCTCAGCTTGTAGATCAGCTCCAGTTCCAGCTGGTCAAACTCCGAATCAGAAATTTCTTCGCCGGTGAAGAACGTTTCCAGTTTGCTCAATTCTTCTTCCTGTAAAGTCTTATCCGAGGTGGCAACCATCTTGTCCGTCTGGAACCAAGAGGGCGGCGCGATTTTCACCGGCGAGAAGATTACGAACAGCGAGAAGAGAGCCGCCACGGTGAGTGAAGGCGCCCAAACCGGCCGTTTCGCAAGTATCGTGTTTTGCCTGGAATCGAGTTTTTCGCGCAGACGGGGCAGATACCGGATCCAATAAGAATCACTTGGGAGCGGCGCCGGCAGGTTTTCGAGATCTTTCGCCAGTGCGACCAGTTCCTGAAATTCGTTTCTGCAGTCAGCGCATTCGGAGAGGTGTCTGGATGCAGATTCGGTCAAGCGATTGCAGAAACCTTCATCGAAGATCTCGAGCAGTTCTTCTTGAACCGCTCTGCAGGATTTATCCTGTTCGTTCGGCTCCTTCATGATTTCATCTCTTTTTGCAATTTCCGGATCGCTTGATGATAGTTGGCTTTTATCGTTCCGACATCTCGGTTCAGAATGGTCGCGATTTCTGCGTGAGGCAACTTATGAAAATAACGCAAGTTGAAGACCAATTTCTGTCTTTTCGGAAGCCGTTCAATCGCTTGGATGAGGCGTTCCTCCGTTTCGCGGGTTTCGAGAATCTGTTCCGGCGTCGGATTTCGGCTGCTGATGGTTAAACCGATATTCTCCAGGCTCAGAATCTGTCTTAGCTTCTTTTTGCGCAGATGTTTCAGCGTCAGGTTTACTGCGATGCGATAGATCCAGGTTAAGAATGAAGCGTCGCCGCGAAATCCATGCAACCCGTGATAGGCTTTTATAAATACTTCCTGACTCAAATCTTCCGCTTCTTCGTGGATGCCGACCATACGCCAAATGATGAGATAGATCTGTTTCTGGTATTTGCGGACCAGCTCATTAAAAGCGCTTTCTTCACCCTGCTGAAATTTACGAATAACGTCTAAATCGTCCTGCACAAGATACCTTACAGTATGATCCTGAAAGCCGGCTTCACTCTGTTGATTTTGACCATCAGCGCTCAATGTTCTCAGCTTTTAGACCGATTCAACCGGGAAAAGTTTAATGCGGATACCGCCTTCTTGAAAAACAAAAACCGGCTGCATTCGCAACCGGTATCGTATCAAGGGCATCGCTCACTCTCAAAATGAGGCGGATAACCCCGCGCGCGTGACCATTCCCAGCTCGCCGTAGGATGAAATCCCGATATCCAGACGAGCCAAGGTTAGATCAAATCCCACACCTCCGGTGAGACCTGCAAAGGGATCGTTACGAGTGCCCACCTGTTGATCTAATCCGCGGGTGTCGTAGCCGATACGAAGGAATAAAGTCTCCATCGGGTTGAATTCGGCGCCGATCCCGTAATAGGCGTCTCCGAAGAAATCGAGGATGTCTGAGCCTTTGAAATTTGAAAGGGAGTAATTATCCGCATTTTCCTGGTAAACAGTCATTGAGAAGTAGAGAGTGGCGGGAAAACCTTCAGGAGTTCCGCTGATTCCGATGCGATACAGGAGCGGCAGATCGTCGCTCGAATGAATGTAGACGTCGGTAGTGCCGCCGAGGTTGTAGAATCCGGCACCGATCCTCAAGCGGTCGGACAACAAAGGGTATTGAACTCCGAGGTCGAATGCTAATGCGGAAGCGGCATAATCGGCGATCTTGGAATGCGCGAATTTCCCGCTGCCGCCCACTTGCAGCAAATTTCGGAAGGTTTTCGCCCAGGAAAAACCGAAGACAAAATCGGAAGCGTAGAACTTGCCTTGGTCCACACCGTATTTGTCTCTCTTCTCGAAATCGCCGTAATTGGTGTACAGGAGGTGGAGTCCCCAATTTCCCCACTGCTTCTCAGGACGGGCGAATGCCAGATATCCCGAATTGATATCGAGGAGATAGTTCATATATCCTGCGGCAGCGGTCTGCTGCACCAAACCCGCGAGTCCTGCAGGGTTGTAATAGATGCTTTCAATATGGCCATTATCCGATACCAGGGATCCGCCTAATGCGCTGCCGCGAGGGTGCATTTGTAGCCGTAGAATTTCGAATCCTGCTGTGCCCTGAGCTTGAGTCTGTCGGGCGGTAAATCCGAAGAGAGCTGCCGTGATCCACAGCACAGCTATATGTCGCATGTTCCGTTCCATATGCAAACAATCCAGAAACCTGTCTAAAGTTAGTGAAGTTTCTCATAAATACAAGGAAAATCTTCAAAAAATGCCCGTCTGCGTCTCTTCTTCCGCGGACCACTGACGATAGATCTTGCGTTTCCTGCGAATTACCAGCACTCCGGCGATGAGAACCAGAACCGTCATCCCGAGGAAGATGAAGAATTCCGCATCCAGCAGGATCATCCAACGATAGGATTTCTTCAACTCCGCGTGCCATTCTGCTTCCAAGCCTGCCTGATCTAATTCTGTTTCTCGAAACAAGCTTTCATTCCAACTGCTTCCGGCACCCATATCGTTCAAGATGCGCTGGATGGTTTCCCATCCATATCGTTTTATCATGAATTCCGTAAGATGATAGCTTTGCAAATATGCCAGTTCCGCATCCGCCGGCTGGAAGGAATCCACTCTTTCGATATGGTCCAGTGGGATTAATGAGCCGGACCAGACTGCGCGGGACAGGGGCATCAAGGCTTTACCCTGTCCTTCACCGGAGAGCCACAGAGCCAGCCCTTCGTTAAACCACCGCGGCAGTCGCCCTCCGGTCTTGACGCCGATCAGCAAGTGAGTCAGTTCGTGTGCGGTCGTGCGATGAAACTCCTCTGTGCCTTTCGAAAACCTCGGAGATTTCAGCACGATGGTATTTTGTTCCGGGAAGGAAACGCCTTGGGACCATTCGGGCAGCCGCCCGCCGGTCAGGTGGTTGAACTCATCCTGACTGGAGGCAAGATAAATATGCGCAGGCGCAAGCAGAGAAGTCTTCAACTGACCTTCAAGCATCGGCAGCGTTGCGAAGGCGAAACGATTCAGAGCTTCGACATTTGCAGCGTCGCCGGCGTGATAGAAAATCTTCATGCGTTCATTACCCGCTTCCCACCACCTATCAGGTTGTGCAAAAGCAAGTGAACAGAATAAAACCGTAGCGGCGAAAATATAAGCAGGCTTCATTTCTCAGAGCAAATGATTTCCGTTAATCGTCAAGTGGAATTCCATCCCTAAAAAATTCGCAGCCTTCTTCGAGATCAACATGCGCGAGAGGAAGATTTCGAAATACTCCATGACGGATGCGAGCCGCGTGTCCACGGTCAGATCCAATGTGATGCGCCTCGCGTCCGGGTCCACCATCACTCGGGATTGCGTGACCGCATAGTTGACCCGATCGTGGACATCGGTGCGCAGATTGCGGGTGTTGCGCACGCGCGAACGATGAACATCCGCTTTATCCGCGATGATCAGAGCCGCGGTGATGCGGCTGACGGGCATGCCGTCCTCTTCGTGGTGATTGCCTATGGCGGCGATGATTTCCACGAGATCGAGGTACGGCATGGATAGATCTTCGAGGATTTGATTGGCGATGATTGCCCCGGTCTGCGCGTGGTAGTCCCGATTGATTACGTTGCCGACATCGTGCAGATATCCCGCCATGGCGGCGAGGTGCTGCATTCGAAGATCATCACCCAGCGATTTCAGGATGTTGGACGCTGTTCTGGCGACTACCTTGCCGTGACGTCGGCCGTGTTCCGTATAACCGATCACGCCGAGGAATTCGTTGGCTTTATCCATTAAAATCTCGACCTTCGGATGCTTGCGCAGTTGATCGAAGGTGACGGTTTTCTTCGTGGTATCTTGAGTATCGGTTCCCGAAAGGGAAATCTGTTCCTTGCTCGGGCTCAAGACGGATGCGTCACCGGGGTTATTCATATCGTTTTCCTCTATTGCAACGGGAGTATTCCAACCCTTAAACCTTACAGCATCTGCAATGGATCCACATCTACGGTGAAATGCACTTGCGAAGAGAGGTTTGCGCGATACTGCGCCAGCACCTCTATTAGGCGTTTGCGAAAATCTGATCTGGTTGAACGCGCCGAAAGGGGCGCCTTCATCAGAATCTGAAAGCGGAACAGGTCTTTTACGCGCGAACGATAACACGGCGTAGGACCCAGCCAATCGGCTTCCTGCACTCTGTTGTTCGCCTGCCTGAAAAAAAGTTGTGCGCTGGTTTTGGCTTTTTCCGCTTTTTTCGAAGAGAACGAGAATAAGATCAACCACCCGCAGGGCGGGTAGCGCAGATTCCTGCGCAATTTGATCTCTCTTCGGTAGAAATCCTCGTAGCGCTGTTCCTGCACCAACTTCAGAACAGGATGTTCGGGCAGCCAGGTCTGGATGATGACCTCCCCTGGGGAATGCGCATCTGCTTTTCTGCCGGACCTTCCCGCCGCCTGCGCCAAAAGCATATAAGCGCGTTCATCGCTGCGGAAATCCGGAAAGATCAGTTCGGAGTCCGCCGATACGACGCCTACCAGTGTAACGCCCGGGTAGTCGTGTCCGCGCGCCACCATTTTTGTGCCCAGCAACACGGAAGATTCCATCCCTGCAAAGGTTTTCAAAATGCGGTGATGCGATCCGCGCTCACGCGTATTGTCGAAGTCCAGCCGCAGGACTTTTGCCTTGGGAAGAATCTGTGCCAATTCTTCTTCGACGCGCTGCGTGCCGCTGCCGATGTAACGCAGAGCGGCGCCGCATTCCGGACAGGTGATTAATGCTGCAGTCTTATAACCGCAGATATGACAGCGCAATTCTTCCTTCGATGCACCGCTCTTGTGATGGGTGAGACTGACTTCGCAGTGTCGGCATTTGCAGAGATAACCGCAACGGGGGCATAATGCCGCGGTGTGAAAACCACGTCGGTTGTGCAATAATATCGCCTGTTCGCCCTCATCGAATCTCTGTTGCAAAGCACGCACCAGCTCCTTTCCGAGTGCTTTTTTGCGGTCGTAGGGAGGTGATACGGTGCGGATGCACGGCGGGGGGACGCGGTCCACTCTCTTCGGCAGATCCAGACGGATGAATTTTCCCCTTTCCGCATTGTAAAAAGTCTCGATGCTCGGTGTGGCACCGCCTAATACTACGGTCGCATTGCAGGCTCGGGCTCGCACCAGAGCCACGTCACGCGCGTTGTAGCGCGGGTTGGGTTCAGTTTGTTTGTAACTGGAATCTCCCTCTTCGTCTATGATGATCAGCTTGAGGTTCTGCAAGGGAGCGAATACAGCGGAACGCGCGCCGATGACGATCGAAAATTCGCCGGCGCGGATGCCTCGCCAGTAAGCAGTTCTTTCACTTTCGGAAAGGGCGCTGTGTTGAACCGCGATGTGATCTCCGAAAAGCGCGTGAAATCGTCCCAGCAATTGAGGTGTAAGGGAGATTTCCGGAACGAGAACTAAGGCAGTTCCGCCGGTTTCCAGCGCGCGTTCGATCGTCTTTTGATAAACGAGAGTCTTTCCCGATCCGGTCACCCCATAGAGCAAGAACACACTGCCCTTTCGATCAAAGATATCTTCTGTGATCCGCCGGATCGCCGTTTTCTGGTCTTCATTCGGCGCCGGCAGAGGTGCGTTGTCACGCTGCGAGAGTGCTTCCAGTGCGGTAAAACGTTTGACCGGAATGCGATCTTTCAGCAGTATTCCGCGCGCCAGCAGTGCGTTCAGGGCGGATTTCGACGCGCCGGTCTCCTGCAATACGGAAACGGTGGGGGTTTCACCCGCATGAGACAAGAAATAATCGAGAATTTTCGCTTGAGCCGGGGCGCGACCCTGCAATTCTACTTTTATCTTGATCAATTCGGCGCGGGGATATGAAGGCGCCGGAAAGACGACTTCTTGAAGTCGAGGTTCCCTCCGATTATGCAGTCTTCCCGCCGGTAAAGCCGCTTTCAACGCTTCCCCCCAAGAGCAAAAATAATAATCCGCGATCCAGCGTGTCAGCGCGAGTAAATCAGCGGTCAACAGCGGTTCCGAATCTGGTAGGTCTATCACGTCTCTAATGTTTTCCACTGTCGCGTTCGCGGTCGGATCTTCCACGATGATGCCGGTCATGATGCGATTTCCGAAGGGAACAATCGCGCGGCAGCCTGGAAGAGTATAGTCCGCTTTTTCCGGAGGGACACGATATGTGAAGGTCTTATCCAGTGGAATGGGCAGGGAAACCTGTATCCGTTTTTCCATAGCGGGTGTAGAGCAACATCGCTTACAAAATAAAGCTTTACAGATCAACAAGCAAGCATTTTTTTCCTCACCCTCGACCCAGCGCTGAAAAGAAGACCTTTGCCGCAAAGAGGAATTTCGCAAGTTTTTTCTTGGAATTCAGCGATTAGTTTCTTACTTTTAAGTAGGCGTCTCACAATTCCATGGAATCTTATGATAGAATTACGCTTTCACAGCCGCGGAGGTCAAGGCGGCGTTATCGCCGGAAAACTGCTTGCTGCCGCCATTTTTAAGGAAGGCAAGTACGTGCAAACTTTTCCCACATTCGGGGTCGAACGCAGGGGCGCGCCGGTCATGACCTTTGTGCGCATCTCGGATCGTCCCATCCGTCTGCGCAATCAGGTTTACACGCCGGATCACATTGTGATCCTCGACCCTTCCCTGATCCAATTCTTCGATGTCGTTCAAGGATTAAAAGAGGACGGTATCATTCTGGTCAATACCGATAAGGATATTTCCACTTTCAAATTTCCGAATCAGTTCAGACCTGTCGCGATCAACGCATCCCACATCGCCATCGCGCATAAGTTGGGCTCCATTACGCAGCCGATCATTAACACAGCGATCCTGGGAGCCCTGGCGAAAGTCACGGGATTGGTTAAAATTGATTCTCTCGTGGCGGCGATCCAGGAAGAGATTCCTATCAAAACTCAAGCCAACATCCAAGCCGCGCTGGACGCGTATGAAGAAGCAATCGCATTCAATGCGGTCAACGCACAACTCACCTGAATCAAATCACGGATACTATCGGATTTAACTATGAGTGATGAAAAAGTCACTATAAAATCATACCGAGATCTACCGATCACACCGGCATCATTGGGGAAAATGACGGTCAATAAGACGGCATCTTGGCGCAACGCCGAGCCCTATTATGAAGAGAAGGCGCCGCCTTGCAATCTGAATTGTCCTGCGGGCACCGACGTCGTAGATTTTTTGCATCTGCTCGGCGAAGGGAAGTATGAAGAAGGCTGGAAACTCATTCTGGAAACCAATCCTTTTCCAGGCGTATGCGGACGCGTCTGCCCACATCCCTGCGAACGAGACTGCAATAGAGGGAATCTCGGCGGACGGATCAACGTTCACATGCTGGAGCGATTTCTTGCGGACGTGAACTTCGAACGAAAGCTTGAGCCAAAATATCTGGAGAGCAAAAAACGTCAAACCGCAGGTGTGATCGGAGCCGGTCCGGCGGGACTATCCTGCGCCTATCAGCTGGCGCGGCGCGGCTACGGGGTGACCGTTTACGAAGCACTGCCGGAAGCCGGAGGCATGATGCGCATCGGCATCCCGGATTACCGTCTGCCCAAAGAAGTGCTCCGTCATGAAATCGAATACATCCTGGCGCACGGCGTAGAATTGAAGTTGAACACCCGCGTCGGTCGGGATATTTCTTTTGACGAGCTACGGCGGAAGCATGACGCGATATTCATCGGGACCGGTTTCCATTTATCCCGGGCGTTAGGGGCGGAAGGTCAGGATCTGGCGGATGTCATCCCCGGCATCGAAGTGTTGCGCAAGATCTCCTTCAAGGATGAGATTTCGATCGGCGACCGCGTCGTGGTGGTCGGGGGAGGAAATACCGCTATGGACGTCGCACGATCGGTGCTGCGGATGGGTTCCAAACCACGCGTGGTGTACCGCCGTTCCCGGGAAGAGATGCCGGCGATCGCGGAGGAAATCGAAGATTTACTGGCGGAAGGCATCCCCATTGATTTCCTGACTCTGCCGGTCAAAGTGCACGGCGATGATAAAGGACAGATACTGAAAGTAGAATGCGTGCGGATGGAATTGGGTGAACCGGATGAATCGGGCCGCCGCCGGCCAGTGCCGATCGCGGGATCCAATTTCGATATAGAAGCCGATATGGTCATCACCGCCATCGGTGAACAGCCGGATTTGAAGTATCTCACCTCGGATGTGAAAGCAGAAAGCTGGGGCGTGCTGGTGGACGGCTACGGCAGAACTAACGTGGAGAATATTTTCGCCGGCGGGGATACAGCTACGGGTGAGGGTACAGTCACGCACGCCGTCGGCAGAGGACGCCAGGCGGCGATCGCGATTGACGCTTACCTGCAGAAAAAAGAGCTGCCGCCTTGCGAGGAAATCGAACGGTATTTAAAAGACCGCAGCCGGCATATGGTGACCTGGGAAGAGATCAATCCGGCATACTTCAACCTGGAAGAGCGCATTGAACCGCAGGGTAAACCCATCCCTGAACGTGTCAAGAGCTTTGAAGAGGTGTATTCCGGTTTTACCGAGGAGCAGGCGCTTCGGGAGGCTCAACGCTGTTTTTCCTGCGGAACGTGTCCATCCTGCGACAACTGTTTGATCTTCTGCCCGGATGCGGCGATTTCCCGCGTCGGCGACGGGCGTTATCGGATCAATTACGATTACTGCAAGGGATGCGGCATTTGCGTCAGCGAATGTCCGCGCAACGCCATCTCTATTAAAGTCCTCAAGTGATGCATTCTCAGCTTGCATCCAGCGAAAACCTATGGCGCGAAGAGCTTTATCGTCGCTCGCAAACAGGGTTTCTGGTGCGGGGTTTGCTCCTCTTTTTGATTCTGATCAGTCTTGCCGTCCTCGTCTTATTCTTGGCGGACCTTCAACATCCTGATGTTCTCTCCCGCGTGGAACAGGACGATCTTCTGCGAATCATGGGGATGCTCTTCGTCATGCTGGTGGTGCTATTGCTCTTTCACAATCTGACCGTCGTGGTTTACTCGGATCATCTTCATTTCTATTTTGGGATAGGGATTATCGGGCGGCGGATCTGGTTCGACAATGTGGTTTCCTGCAAGCCGGTGCGCAACCCCTGGTGGTACGGTTGGGGAATCCACCGGTATCCGGGTGGGTGGGTGTATAACATTCACGGCTTGGACGCGGTGGAATTGGAACTGAAGAAGGGCAATAGAATCCGAATCGGCACGTATGAACCCCAGCGCCTTTGTGAAGTCATCAACGGAAGGCTTAAAGGCAATGGCTGAACTTCAGATTCACTTATTAATTCTGATGGTGAATCTTTTAATCTTTTATAGACTAGACCAACAGAGCGCTTTCTTTTTCGTTAACCCTCTAAACGCGAAACATAGCGGCAGAGGAACGAAATGAAGAAAATTGCTATCAATATATTCCTGCTCTTTATCAGTTTATGTCTGGCGGCAGTCGGGGCTGAAATCATCGCTCGCATATTTTTCAGCTATCAAGATAAAGTATTGCGGGAAAAAAGCAGTCAGAATATTCTGACGCAGGTCGCCAAACACGAGTTGTTCGTGCAGATCGAACTCGGAGGGTTCACGAATCGTCCGTATGCTCAGGTGCATTGGTGGGGATTCGATATCCGCACGGATTCTCTGGGCTGCCGCGTCGGACCTGCAGCGCCGGAATCATCCGACGTCATCTTATTCATCGGCGATTCGATGACGTTCGGGCTGGGATTGCCGGATTCGGCGACCATCCCCGGGCTTCTGCAAACCCGCTTGAACCAAGCGACGCCGAATCATCCCGTGCGAGTCGTGAATGCCAGCGTAATCGGATACGATTTCAGGCAGTATTTGTATCAATTGCGCCGCTTGACGCCGATTCTAAGACCATCATTGATCATCATTGGGATCTGTTACAACGACCTATTTCCGAACGAAGACCCGTTTCAGAACATTATGGCGGACCGCGGTTTCGCTGAAGGAAAAAGTTCATCAACGACGATGCAACTTGCATCTTCTAACAGTTCATATGCCGGACGGTTGAAGAAGCTGGTGCGCGAAACAGCGCTGTATACTTTATGGCGGAAATCCGGGATCGGGGAGCGGCTGTCTGCGGGGAATAGCGAATACACCGAACCCGCCGTCCTCGCGAGCTTGAATCAGGCTCCGGAATTGGTGGATGAATTTCTCGCCGTTTTACGCGAATATGATGTGCCGCATCTCTTCGTTTATTTCCCCACACCGGAAAAGCTGGGATCGCCTAGTGATTTTGTCTATGTGCGGATTCTGCAAGAGCGAGGAGAGCCGTTGTTGGATTTGAGTTTGGCTCAAGGGTTGTCGAAGGATTCCTATTTCTTTCGGGAGTCCAAGGGGCATCTGCAACCCGACATCCATTTCAATCTTGCAGGAGGGCAGATCGTTGCTGATAACATTAGCCGTTGGTTGATTGATCAAAAATATTGGAAATAACTGCTTGCGGCAGACACTTCGCAGCATAGATCATCGAAAGACGAATCGGTTATGAAAAAGGTACTCACCGGGAATCAGGCGGTCGCCTGGGGCGTGATGTGTTCGCGAGCTCAGGTGGTATCCGCCTATCCCATCACGCCACAAACCACGATCATCGAAGAGATCGCGGAATTGGTGTCTTCCGGTAGGTTAAACGCCCGCTTCATCAAGGTTGAATCCGAGCATTCGGCTATGGCGGGCTGCATCGGAGCTTCACAAGCCGGAGCTCGCGCTTTCACCGCCACATCCGCTCAAGGGCTCGCCTTGATGCATGAACTGATACACTGGGCGGCGTTGGCTCGGCTTCCCATCGTGCTTGCGGATGTCAACCGCGCAATGGCGCCGGGCTGGACCATCTGGACGGATCAGAACGACACCCTTTCTCAGCGCGATACCGGCTGGCTGCAATTCTATTGCGAAACCAATCAGGAAGTGCTGGACACTGTATTGCAGGCTTTCAAGATCGCGGAAACCGTCCGCCTGCCAGTGATGCTGGTGCTGGATGCCTTCTTCTTATCCCATACAGCAGAGGGAATAGATATTCCGGATATGAAAGATGCGGACGCTTTTCTGCCGCCGTATGAGACGGATCTGAAAATAGATGTGGATCACCCGCGAGCTTTCGGGGGGATGACCGGTTCGGATGTCTATCAGGAATTCCGTTTTCTGCAGCAGGAAGCCATGATGCAGGCTTTGCAGGTTACGCAGGACGTGGACGCGGAATTCCAACGACACTTCGGCAGATCCTACGGGCTGATCGAACCGTACCGCTGCGAAGACGCCGAAGCGATCCTGATCACATCCGGAACGGTTACGTCCACCGCTCGGGATTCTATAGACGAATGGCGCGACCGCGGCGAGGCGGTGGGATTGCTGAAGATCCGCACATTTAGACCGTTTCCCATCGGAATGATTCGCGAAGCTTTGCGTGGGGTTCCTCGAGTCGGAGTCGTGGATCGCAACATCTGCCCTGGATTCGGCGGCATTTTCGCTCAGGAAATTAAAGCAGCGCTCTACGATATAGACGATTCTATGCGTCCCAACATCTTCGGGTTTATCGCCGGACTGGGGGGGAGGGATATCACCCCGAAGACGATAGACGAAATCATCGCGAAGACTCTGCGTCCCACTGCGACGGAAAAACATTTGAATTGGATTGATTTAAGAGTATGAATCCTTGATTGGGTGAAGACAACGCGTTTGGCGGCTAATTCGGCCGAGAGAATTGATCAGAGTTGATGGAAAAGCGATCATAACTTGGAGATAGAAGATGTCGGTACACGGGCAAATCAAGTATGAAATCCCCGAACGAGAAATTATGACATCCGGCCATCTGGCCTGCCCAGGCTGCGGTGCGGCTCTGGCAATGCGCACGGCTTTGAAGGTACTGGGTCCTCGGACGGTTTTGTGCATCCCCGCCTGCTGCTGGGCGGTAATAGACGGCCCGTTTCCCTATTCCGCCGCGGGTGTGCCGGTGGTTCAGTGCGCATTCGAAACGGCGGCAATCACGGCGACAGGCGTCCGCCACGGGCTGGATGTGCTCGGCGTGAAGGACGTGACGGTCGTCGCCTGGGCGGGGGATGGCGGCACCTTCGACATCGGCTTCGGTGCCCTTTCTGCTGCCGCGGAGCGCAACGAAAATATCCTATACATATGTTACGATAACGAAGCCTATATGAACACCGGCATCCAGCGCTCTTCCGCTACTCCCATCGGTGCCTGGACCACTACGACCCCGCGCGAACATCCCAAAGAAGAACCTAAAAAGAATCTGGTGGAGATCCTCGCAGCGCATCGCATCCCCTACGCCGCCACGGCAACGGTGGCATTTCCGGATGACCTGACCCGCAAACTGGAGAAAGCCAAGAAGATGAAGGGAATGCGGCTTTTGCACATCTTCAGCCCCTGTCCACCGGGACATAAATCCGCGGAGAGCGACTCTATTAAAATCAGCCGCCTGGCGGTGGAGACGAAGGTATTCCCACTCTATGAGGTGGAAAACGGTTATCGCTATACCTTATCCCGAGAACCAAAAGGCACACCGGTCAAAGAATATGTGCGCCTGCAAGGGCGGTTCAAGCATTTGACCGACCAGGATATCGAAAAAATGCAGGAACGAGTGGATTGGGAATGGGAGCATTTGATGAAAAAGATCCGCTGCTTTGAATAGACGGCGAATTTTTCATTGCTTCTGATAGGAATAATTTCGTAAATTGCCCGCAAAATGCGGGTAATTTCTCAAGCAGGAACCAATATGAGCGCACAACAAGCCCGAAAACATCCGCGAAAAGACGCGCATTGGAACATTTTCGATCGTTCGAATTATCGGCTTTTTTTCATCGGCGCGATCACCATCCTGTTGGGTTACATAGCGATGATGCAGGGACCCCATAATTCCTTCTGGTCGCTGCATCTGGCGCCGATCTTGCTCATCGTCGGCTATTGCGTGCTGATTCCGCTGGCGATTCTCAAGCGTCCCCACGAGCCGAAGAGCAAATAACAGGCGACCTGTTCGGGCGATTAGCTCAGCTGGTTTAGAGCGCCTCCCTTACAAGGAGGAGGTCACTGGTTCGAATCCAGCATCGCCCACGAAGGAAACTCATCTGCAACTTCGAATGGGGCAGCCTTAAACGACTGCCCTTTCCTGTGCGAAGACCTCATGAACCACACAAATCACCTTCAGAAAAGGCGGCATCCCAAGGGGTTGCCTGTTCTTTTTTTTACGGAGATGTGGGAGCGATTCAGTTTTTACTGCATGCTTTCGATTCTTTCCTTGTATATGAAAGAGACTGCCGAAGCCGGCGGGCTCGGTTTCAGCATCTTTAAGACCGGGCAGATCTACGGCGGATACACCGGATTGGTTTATTTTACCCCGTTGATCGGCGGAATCCTTGCGGATCGCATTTGGGGAATCCGCAGGACTATCGTCGTCGGGGGGATCTTCATGATGGCGGGGCACTTTCTGCTGGCGTTTCGACCTCTGCCGTTCTTTTTCGGGGGTTTGATATGCCTGATGATCGGAAATGGCTGCTTCAAGCCGAACATTTCCACTCTGCTGGGGAATCTATACCGAGATGTCCCGGAAAAGAAAGATGACGGCTACAATATCTTCTATATGGGCATCAATTTGGGCGCTTTTATGTCACCGTTGGTGTCGGCATCGTTGCGCAACCTGCATCCGATTTATGGCTGGCATTATGCGTTCGCCGCCGCGGGGGTCGGGATGATTATATCTCTGGCGACTTTTCTGTCGTTGCAGAAATACGTGCGCGCAGGGGATATCATCAACCGGATTTCGCCTGAGCACCAACAGCGCGAAATCGAATTGAATCCGGCGCAGGCTCGGCGGCGCGTGCAGGCTCTGCTGGTGATCTTCGCGGTGGTCATCTTTTTCTGGATGGCGTTCCAACAGAACGGGTTAACGCTGACTTTCTGGGCGGAAAACGCCACGCGCACGAACTGGAATCCGGAGATCTTCCAATCGGTGAATCCCTTGTTCATCCTGATTTTCACCCCGTTGCTGGTGGCATTCTGGAACATTCTGCGCCGGCGAAAATTGGAACCATCCACCGCCGTGAAGCTGGGTCTGGGAATGCTGCTCACGGCGGCGTCCTATTTGATCATGGCGTTTGCAGGGCTGGCGGGCGGCGATAGCGGCAAAGTCAGCGTCGCTTGGTTGATCGAGGCGTATGCCGTGATCACATTGGGGGAGCTCTGCTTGTCGCCGATGGGCTTGTCGCTGGTGTCTAAGCTGGCGCCCTGGAAAGTGCGCGGATTGATGATGGGAGGGTGGTTCGCAGCGACGGCGGTGGGGAATTATCTTTCCGGGTTGATCGGTAGTTTCTGGGACCGTATGCCGCACAGCACTTTCTTTTTCATCCTGGTGGGGACGTCGCTTTTCGCTGCGGCAATTCTCTTTGCGATGTTGAGATTTCTGAATCCGATTATCCGTGAAGCGGAAGAGATGGCGGCGGCGATGAAAACCGGATAAATCGAATTTTAAACAAAGCGGTCAATTCTGGAAACAATGAAAGGCGGTACAGCGCATGGCACAAAAACCAGCGAATTCCATCGGGACGACGACCCCTAAGAGCCGGGTTTTCGGACGCACATTCTGGTGTCTGAACGGCATCGAGATGTTCGAAAGACTAGCCTATTTCGGAGTGCGTTCCGTCGTGCCTGTATATATTATGCAGGCGGATGATCCCGGCGGGTTGCACTTCACCGCCGCTATGAAAGGCACCATTTACGCCTGGTGGTTCATCTTCCAGTCGCTTTTACCCACCTTCACCGGCGGCTACGCAGACCGCTACGGTTACAAGAAGACCCTGTTCTTTTCTATCACGATGAACATCATCGGCTATTTGATGATGGCGAATCTCCGCACATACTTCGGCTTTTTCGCGGGGGTGTTGACGCTGGCGACCGGCACGGCGTTTTTCAAACCCAGCCTTCAGGGCTCTCTGGCGCAGAATTTGACCAAGGATAATTCGTCGGTAGGTTGGGGAATCTTTTATTGGGTGGTCAATATCGGAGCTGTGATCGGCCCGTTTCTTTCCACCGCTATCTTGGGGGATCCGCACACGCAGGAATCCTGGCGCCGGCTGTTCACCGCTTCCGCTCTAATTACGGCTCTGAATTATCTGATGCTGTTGACCTTCAGGGATGTGCCCTCCGGCGCGTCCAAGACGGAGAATCCGCTGCAAGTCTTCGTCCGCACGATACGAAACATCATTGAACCGCGCCTGGTGACCTGGCTTTTGATTATGTCCTGCTTCTGGCTGATGATGTATCAGCTCTGGGATCTGCATCCCAACTTCATCGAGGATTGGGTGGACAGCTCCGGCGTGAGCTCGAGCATCACTTCGATCCTTCCGCTGGACGTGTTCCGCCAGCATACAGAACGCGGCGTCATGGTTCCTCAGCAGATTCTTCTCAATCTGAACGCGGCGTTGATTGTGCTTCTGATGGTTCCGGTCTCCTGGCTGGTGCGGCGCATGCGCGTCTTGAGCGCGATGGTCATCGGGATGGTGGTGGCGACCTGCGGAATTCTGATCGCCGGGTTGACCGGCAACGGCTGGATCCTGCTCCTCGGCATTGTCTTCTTCAGTCTGGGTGAAATGACTACAGGACCGAAGAAAAACGAGTATTTGGGTTTGATCGCGCCGCCGGGCAAGAAGGGTTTATATCTGGGGTATGTCAACATCCCGGTGGGCATCGGGGGATTCGTGGGTTCAAAAATGGCGGGTTATCTATACGGTCACTACGGTGAAAAAGCCACGCTGGCGTTGAAGTATCTAGTGGAATACACCCGGTATGGCGAAGGCAAATCGTGGGACGGCAAGATTACGACACTGGAAAGCACTCTGGGGATTCCGCGCACAGAAGCCGTGGCGACGTTGCGAGAGGCAACCGGACTGGATGCTGTACAGGCAACGCAATTGTTGTGGGACACATATCATCCTCAATTTCACGTCTGGATCCCCTTTGCCGCCATCGGTGTGATCGCTGTCGCGGCGCTGGTTCTATTCAGTCAGCGGGCGAAGCGGTGGGCGGATATGGATGCGTAGCAGCAGATCTCTGCGGATATTTATAAAAAATACTTAGTTTTAGGAATTTGCTTGACAACAAAAAGAAAGTTCTGTATATTTGGAATCAGATTAATCGCATCGGATGTGACCATTTCTTTCAGGAACCTATATGGAATAACAAGTTAAATATGACAGGAGGTGATATGCGAAGTATCATGACTTCAGGCACGTTGATTCTATGTCTTCTTTTTTCCCTCACGGCACTTGCCGATAACCCTTTCCATACGACGGAAACCGGCACTGATGCATATGGGAACCTTCTGGTACGCACCGTGACGCCTGGCACTGCAAACGCTGATAACAAGACCCCTCTGATAGGCACGCCACCCTACGATCAAGAGGTCCTCTGGATGGTAGAACACCCCACTTCCATTGCGCAGAACGTGGCGATTTCCGGCGACGGATCCAGCATTATGGCTGGCTGGTGGCTGAATGCTCAGCGCACCTCTCGCTATGCTGTTTCAGGCGCCGGTATCCCCCTCTGGGAATACCCTCAAACCTTGAATTTCTTCCTTCCGGTTGCCAGTTCCGATAACGGAAATGTAGTGGCTTCCACTGGCGGCGGCATTCCTCTGAATATATGGCTGAACGGTGCGGGTCCCACGCCATCCTGGCAGTTTACTTACCCGCCGGATTACAACGGCGTGGACTGCGATGTGTCCGACAATGGGGCTTATGTCGCCGCCGCTTGCAAGTTGTCCGGCACTGGCACCGCCGCGAAGCTCTTTATCTTCAATGCGTCGAGTTCGACGCCGATTTGGAGCGCGGATTTCGACGCCGGCAATCAATTGAACGGGTTGGAAATTTCCGAGGACAACCAATGGGTCGTCGTCGGCTGTTACAGCAATTTCTATGTGTTCAATATGAACAGCCAGAGTCTATTCTACACGGGACCGAATTACAGCCAGACGATGGTTGGCATTGACGACGATGCGGAATGGTTGGCGACCGGCGATTTCTACGGACTGATCAAAGTGTACCGGAGAATCGGCAATTCCTATGTGCAGCAGTGGTCCAACAGCATGGGCGGCTGGGTTACGACGGTGGATATTTCCAGCGATGCCTCTACCGTTATAGCGGGCACCCTCTTCTTTAATCCGTACTCCGGCATCGTGCGGGCGTTCGATATCGGCGGAGCCGTTCGCTGGACGTATAGCCAGTACGGCGACGAAGTCGCCGATGTGGCTCTCTGCAATGACGGTTCGGTGGGCGTCGCTTGTTCCTGGGGGCAGCTCGATGCGACCTACGGAGATGTCTTTACGGCGTTCGATATGGCGACGGGAACGGTCCTCTATCGGTTGCGGGATGATCTTGATGAGCCCGGCAGCCTGTTTGACGTGGATATTTCCGATGACGGCGCGTATGCAACCGCAGGCGGAAAAGCCGTTCACGCACGGACGTTCGGCAATGGCGGGGAACTCTATGCAATTGAACTTGGACTACCGGCAATCCCCAATATCACCATCAGCTTGACACCGATCAATCCGCCGATCATCATTCCGCCGAACGGCGGCTCGTTCAGCTTCGACGCGAGCATCCACAACGGTGAGAGTTCCCAGCAGATGTTGGAGGCTTGGATCATGGTGCAGCTGCCCAACGGCGTCTGGTATGGGCCGGTGTTGGGACCGCTGACGCTGACTCTACCTGCGGGATTGACGATCACGCGTACGCGCAGCTTAAATGTTCCGGGCAATGCACCTGCAGGAACCTATCACTGCTGGGGATTTTTGGGAGATTATCCCGGGACGGTGTGGGACAGCTCGGGATTTGCATTCACTAAAAGCGGAGTTGCGGACGGTGGTGATGCAATGTGGACCTGCACAGGAGAAGAGTTCACCATTCTGGATGGAACATTGCAGCCGGCTACTTGCGACGTAAGAGTCTATCCGAATCCCTTCAATCCCGACACGAAAATGCGTTATTCGCTTCCTGAAGCGGCAAACGTAACGCTCCAAGTGTATTCTCTACAGGGGCGCCTCGTCGCCACTCTCGCGGATGGGTTTCGCTCCGCCGGAACGCACGAAGTCTCATTTGATGCAGGACACCTGCCGTCCGGAGTGTACTGGTATCAAATGAATGCAGGGAGATATCAGCAAGGCGGCAAGCTGGTCCTGATCAAATAGCGGAAGAATCGGATCGGATTCAGTAAGAAGGCGTCGGGATGCGCTTTAAAAAGGTGCAGCCCGACGCCTGAATTATTTTAATAATGGGGCTCAGAATTTTTCGTCTGCTGATGCCTTGTTTTCTCGATACCAAAGGATGGTTTTTTCCAAGCCGGTACGAAGGCTGGTGGGGGGGACCCAGTTCAGAACGCTCTTCATCCGCGATATATCCAGGATTTTGACCATCTGACCATCCGGTTTCTCGGTATTCCAGCGAATCTCGCCTTGAAATCCGCTGATTTCACGGATCAATTCCGCGAGTTCGCGGATGCTGGTGCCGATGCCTGTGCCGATGTTTAAGGGTTCGATATCATCGTATTTTTCCGCCGCCAGGACGATGGCTTTAGCGCAGTCTTCGACGAACAGAAATTCGCGGACCGGTTTACCGGTGCCCCAGACTTCCACTTCTCGCTGTTTTACGATGGCGGCTTCAACGAATTTTCGGATCAATGCCGCCGCGACGTGGGATCGCTGCGGATTGTACGAATCCCGCGGACCGTAGAGATTCGTTAATATCAAATGAATGCCGCGGAAATCATACTGTTTCCGGTACGCCCAGCACTGGATCTGCATCATTTTTTTCGTCAAACCGTAGTTGCGCACAGTCTCGTGCAGCGGGCCATCCCAGAGACGGTCTTCCGACAGCAGCCCTTCCAGATATCCCGGGTAGGAGCAAGCCGTCCCGATGCCGACGAATTTCTTCACGGAAGCGAGTCGGCAGGCCTCGATGACGTTGGCTCCCATAATGAGATTCTCGTAGTAAATCCTGCCGGGATAGACCTGATTGATCCAGATCCCGCCGTAAAAAGCCGCGCCGTGGATCACGATTTCTGGCCGGTGTTCGAGAAAGCAACGCAATCCATCTTCCAACTTCATCAAGTTGTAGTCTCGCTTCCGGGGGATGTACACGCGGGCTCCTTCCGCGGCGAGGATTTCGACGATGTGACTGCCTAAGAATCCGGTGCCGCCGGTCACGACGACGCTCTTATCAGTCCAGAATCCCATCTATTCCTTCATACGTTGCTGAATTCGTTGACGATTTGAATCACGGACATCGCGCGGATCAACTCGTCAATGCCTTCATCAATGGCGACCTTGCAATGGAATCCGGCTTTGTTGATCTTTTCATATGAGACTTCGTAATTGCGCTGATCCTCGTCTTTGCCGATTTCTGCGAAATGCAGGTAGTAATCCACGCGTTTTTGAATCATGCGGGCAACTTCTTCTTTGGAAAAATTCTGATCGTTGGAACCAACGTTGTACACGTTGTCTTTCATGCGATCGAAATTTTCCAATCCGAAAATCAACGATTCCGCGATGTCGCGCACATGGATGAAAGTGCGCTTAAATGATTTCTCGTAGATGATCAGGTTTCGGTTTTTCACGGCTTGATAGACGAAATCATTGATGAGCAGATCCAGTCTCAGTCGGTAGGAAACGCCGTATGCGGTGGCGTAGCGGTAAACGAGTACATTGCCTTGCTTCAGTAGGTATTGTTCCGCCGCCGTCTTCGTACTCCCGTAAATGGTCAGCGGATTCAGCGGTGAATCTTCGCGGCAGACGTCCCCAACTAAAGCTCCGTAATTGGAGCCAGTGGATGCGAAAATCAGAGGACGTTCGTGGCGCAATCCTTCCAGCAGCACAGTCGCTTGGTGATTGATTTCTTCGGCTAATTGGGGGTTCTTCTTGCAGGCGGGGAATCCGACGATGGCTGCAAGATGGATGACGGCGTCCATCCCCTGCAAAGCCGGACGGACATCCTCGATGCGGCGGATGTCGCCCTTGACGAATTCAAAATTCGGTGAAGCAAAGCAGGGGAGAAGCGCCTTGCCGCCGTACATCAGATTGTCCAGCACCCGGACTCTGTATCCTTTTTGCAGGAGCATGGACACCAAAATGGAGCCGACATACCCGGCTCCGCCGGTGACTAAGATGTTTTTCATTGAGTCTCTCGAACAGAACGAACATCAAGTGATTTGTTAAAGTTCATTTTATCGGTGAGTGAAATAAAATACATCAAAGCCAAATACACAAGAATATTCGTGCGTATTTTTAAGCCATATCGCATCAACTTTTATCCGAAATTTGGAAAAGGCTTCGCGAATAAGAAATAACGAATCAAAATCAAATCAATTCGTCATTGGGGATTGCTTGGATTTGTAAGCAGCGATCAGCGCGAAGATGGGGACGACAGGCGTATGGTATCTTCCTTCAGCAATATAGAAAGAATAGATAGCAATAAAATAGAGAACAGAATATAAAAGGAGCGCAATTTCAGCTCGAGGAAATGAATATTTTACTAAGAGAAAACCATGATAAAGGAAAAGGAATAGCAATACCAAATAATAAGTTTCTGTTATGATGATTAAGACCATGAAGAAAACTGGCGAAACGGTTTGGAAATCTGCGCCCAAACTGAATGGAACTGAACGGCTGTCCTTAATAAAGAAATGGATAATTTTTTTAGTGGCGTTCAGGATTGTTTTACCTGGATTTGCAACAATATAGTCAAAGCCTTTTCTATACCCGTATTTGTCTAATTCGCATTCATTTAATGACTGAATTTCCATTCGTTCGTTGTAGGACATAAACTCTAAATACCCCATAAAAGTCCCCGTTGCATTAGGATTGTTCCCCATCCAAAAATGGACTCCGCCCATCGTGTTTGTCAGAACGAACTGATTGAATATCCGATAATTACGAATCTGCCAAGGCAACAACAACGCCTCTGTTGTAATTCCAATTATTATCAAACGGGTGGCAATGCTTTTCCAACGCATATGTTGTATCATCCAGTAAACAATGAGAAGCATTGGAAAAAGCAAAATTACGCCGCGAGTGAGAGTCGCAAGCCCCAGCGCAATTCCAATAAAAATCGCATTAAGAAATGTCGGCGATTTCGTGGATATCCACAATAACATCAGGAAAAACATGGTGAAGGCAAGTTCAGAAAATAGTGAAACAGCATAGAGCAACTGTGATGGCCACAGTAAGAAAAGAATCATTGAGGCACGGGCGGTGGAACGATCAAATAAGGCTCGGCCTAAAGCATAAATCAGAATTAAAGTAGTTTCCGAAATAATCAAATTGACTATTTGCGCTGTTAGAATATCGGCTCCAAATAATCGGTAAAAAAGCGAGAGTAAAAAAGGATATCCTATAGCTCTCCAAGCAGTCGGCCGTCCCTGAACGTCAGTGACTTCTTCGCCGTTTGCTAATTGGGTTGCGTAGCGGTGAAAATCGAGATCATCGCTTCCAGGAACATAATGGACGGCATAGATTAGCAGAACACCAATGATGATTCGAATCGCGAGAACAGAGGTTAAGAGAAATCTATCATAACGATCGGGCAAGTTTTGTAACAAGCGATCTAGGTAATAGAAGAGAGCGGCAAGTCCAAAGATTCCAAAGCTCGAAAGAAGTAACCCTGATGATGCACTTTGAAGAGCATAACGTGTTTGATCACTCATGGAGGTTTGCCGAGATGCAAATTGGAAAATAGACACTAATAATTTTGGTGCAATAAGATTCACCAGAAACAAGACAAAAATCCCCACTCCAAATATTGCCAGTAATTGTGCAAATCGTTTCATTGACTTTCCTTAGCGATTCAGTTGTTCAAACTCGTTACTGATGTCGTACGATATGCGATTCACGTTCAGAATAATATATTTTGCGTAATTCGAAGATGCAATATAAGAATTTTCTTTTTCACGCTGTCAGCAGTTTCTTCTCAGGATTGTACAAATTGCTGATCCACATCCATTAAAGGAATTCTTCACTATTACCAAAAATTATGCACCCGCTTTTGCAGATCTATAGAAAATCTGTTGACTATGAAAAAAATTTTTGCTATTTTAGGGCAAATTCGAAAGAAGCATTTCGGGAGAGTCTATGCATGGTGACGCGATGCGTACCCTGGAAGCCCTGGGGATGATTGAAACCCGGGGATTGGTCGCCGCTGTGGAAGCGGCGGACGCGATGGTCAAAGCCGCCAAAGTGCAATTGGTAGGAAAGGAGAAGATCGGCGGCGGATATGTGACTGTTTTTGTACGCGGAGATGTCGGAGCGGTCAAAGCCGCCACGGATGCCGGAGCTACCGCGGCGGAAAAGGTCGGCGAATTGGTTTCGGTACACGTCATTCCGCGTCCCCACCAGGAAGTCGAAATGATCATTCCGCACCGCGACGGCGGTTCGGATGCTGAATAACCGTCAATATGCGCTATAATGAGCACACTGGGAAAGCCTTCTGTGGCTGAGCGCGCTCTCGGTTTGATTGAAACGCGCGGACTGGTCGCCGCCGTCGAAGCCGCCGATGCCATGGTCAAAGCCGCCAAAGTGGCTCTACTGCCTAAAGAACGGACCTTAGGCGGGCTGATCTTAATCAAAGTCGTGGGGGAAGTAGGTGCAGTCCGATCGGCGGTTGATGCGGGCGCGACGGCCGCTAAAAAAGTGGGGGAACTGGTCTCTTCTCATGTCATTCCGCGCCCCCATGACGAAGTCGAAGATCGGATGATTTACGAATCCACAGCTAAAGGAGACTTTTCTGCTTATTTAAAAAATCAACGCTCCCTCCCACAGACATCAAACCTCCAATCGTTATCCGTGCGGGAACTTCGAGCTCTGGCGCGTCGGACGCGGGGTTTTTCGCTTTCCGGCAGAGATATCTCACGCGCCGGCAGAGACCTCCTGCTGAAGGAGTTGCAGAAATTCTACCCTCCAGAATAACGCCCACTCGTCCGCTCGACGGTTGCCGCAATGAGGTTTCAGCTGATATCCTGGAGTTCCTTGCCATCCTATCTCCGCGCGCTGCTGCTCTGGGGGATCATCGGATTAATTATCGTGATCGGCCTCCTGTTCGGAGTGGATCGAGTCTTCATCGGATTGGTGGTTTTCATTTTCGGCGTCGCCACGCAGGCGTTCGCTGGGTTGCTCGCTTTCATCGCTCTGATTCCATTCGTAGGTCCGTTGGTGGTAAAGGTACTCACACTGCCTTTTTTCTGGATCCTGAATGGAGTGGGTTATTATTTGGCGATTTTCGCGATCCGGAGAGGTTATACGCGGGAGGTATTAAATTATCGCGTGCTGACTATCGTATTACTTTTAGGAATTTTAATCGGCTATGTTTTAGGAAAGCTCATTTGAGTGCGGAAGCGCAAGTCGTTTATTTCGACTTTTTCGAATCATCCCTTGTTTCGGTGTAATTTTATCCTTATTTTATCCAGATGGAATGATTTCACGTTCCGGGAGTGTGCCATGCGAAAAAGAGTTCGATTTTTTCTGCTTCTCTCGTTTTCCATTCCGGTGATTTGCAATGGGACCCCCACCGCGCCGATTTCTAAGGATTCCGCCGATCAAGTTGCTTCTTCCCTTGTCCGGTATTCAAACACCTCGCGCGAAATCCATGCGGGCGATGAAGAAACGGTCATTTTTTACGCTGATTTTGAAGCGTCCACCTGGATGAATAATTGGCTGCCGTTGGATTTGACCAACCCTGGTCCGACCTGGCATCGGGATACTTATAATGCCTTCAGCGGGCAATCTTGGTGGTCCGGGAAGACTTCTTTAATGGGGTATGACAATCATTGGCTGCAATATTTGGAAACCCCGCCCATAAATTTATCCGGAGCGGTGAATCCGGCGTTAACCTGCAGTTTGTACTGGGCGGTCGAAGCACCCAGCGTTTATCAAGGTTACGATGGTTGGGATGGATGCAACGTTTGGGTTTCCATCACCGGCGGAAATACTTGGGATGTGCTTCAGCCGGACTATCCAGCTTATAATTCACAGAGCCTTTACAGTTTCGGCTGGTTGTGGGGGATGGGTCCGGGAATTCCCGGATGGACGGGCTCATCCGGCGGTTGGCGATCCGCCCGTTTTAATCTGAACAACTATGCAGCGCCGAATGTGCGTTTCCGCTTCGCCTTTTGTTCTGATGCTGCTACTTGCACTGCAGAAAATCCATCTTTGCTCGGATTCTTTTTAGACAATATCGAAGTGCGCAGCGGATCAACGGTCTATCTGTCCAATTTCGCCGACGGCAACGGCTATCCTTCTGAATTCACTACTGCAACGGGTCCTCCATCGGGAAATTTTTGGGTCCTGACGACGAATCAGAGTCACAGCCCTTCTCACAGCTGGAATTGCGATGACCGCTTCTTTCTGTCGGATGCTCTGGTGTCACCTCCCATCGTTTTGCCGCAGGACAGCAGCACCGTAATGACCTATTGGGTCTATTGCAATATGCCGGATTATAATGGTGATAACGACGATTATCTGGATGACTATTATTATATTGAAGTGGCACATTCCGGCAGCGATATCTGGACTCCATTGGTGTACGATTGGGCGCACAACGGATCGCAGCTGCAGTGGGTGGAACGGACGACCGGTTTCCGCGACAATCTGCCGACGAACAATATTGATTTGACGCCCTGGGCGGGTCAAACCATCAAAATTCGCTTCCGTGTCGTCACGGACGGCGACAATGACGGAGGGGATGGGAGTGGATTATATGTGGATGACATCATCCTCTTATCCAGTCCGATTCCGGATCACGACGTGGGAGCGACGAAACTGATTGTTCCCTTCCCCACATATCAAGGGCAGAGCGCAATTTCCTGCACGGTGGATTTGGTGAATTACGGGCTTTTCAATCAAACACAGGTGCCGGCGTCCTATTCGGTCAACGGAATTTCGACGGCGCTGATTCCCTGGCTGCCAATTGCGTCCGGCGATACCTTGACAAAATCATTTACTTGGTCACCGCCGTCGGCGGGAAACTATGTGATGAAAGCCTACACCCATCTGGTGACGGATGAGAATCGAAGCAACGACACCACCTTGGCAGGAGTGATTGAGGTTACTCCTCCCGGAGTCTTCGAATTGGGTTATGATCACCGACAGATCAGCTATTTGCCTGAATTTTATTCGCCGAATTTTCCCCAGGGACAGGGACCTATGGTTCATTTTACACCCGCCGCCGATGGCATCCCGGGCATCCTCTACGGCGAAGTGATCAAGGCGATGTTCAGTTCGACCGGCACATTCGCGATGCATATCTACGCCGACAACGCGAGCGGGGGAGTGGGCACGGAAGTCTGGTCGTCTCCCGTGACGATCGCAGAAGATCAAATCTATCCCAATTGGGCGGAGATCGGCATTTCGAACGTCTCCTACTTGCAGGGCTTTCATCCCAATTTTTGGGTTTGGTTTGAAATCCTATCCTCGAATTTCACGCCCAATATCACCGCGCATCTTCAAGATACCTTTTCGCGCAATCATTTCTTCATCTACGATGGATTCAGAGTCCAAGAAACCTTAGTGAACTTCAATATTCGAGCGGTTTTGACGGGAAGCGCCGGCATCGAAATGAGCGAGAAGCAGACTCCGCTGGCGTTTTCTTTGGCGCCGAATTATCCGAATCCCTTCAACAGCGGCACAACGATTATCTATAGTGTGCAGCATCCCGGAGTAGTCACGTTGAAACTTTACGATTTGGCGGGCAGACGAATCGCGGACTTGGTAAACGATCATCTGCTCCCAGGGATCTACCGTTGCCATTGGAATGCCAGATCCATCCCATCGGGGAATTACTGGCTGATGCTGGAAATGAATGATCACGTTCAAGCAAGACGGATAACCCTTCTGAAATAATCACTTCGATACTGTACGTGGAGTTTGCCAACTTTGCTCTTGATCCTAAAAGAAATCAGGCATAAATTAAAAGAAAAGATTCGTATCATGACGGAGGTTTGAAATGTTCAGAAAATTCACATGGGTGCTCTGCGCTGCAGTTTTGCTCTTCTCGCTTCAGGCTGTCGCCGGAGTCCCCGCAACAACGACTTCTCCGCACACAGCCGTGCGCAATCCGCAGGTTCCATTCTCGACATCTAATCCGTATGATCACGTGGATTCGGTGATTTACAGCGAGAATTTCGAATCAGGGATGAACGGCTGGACGAGTGTGGACGTCACCAACACCGGGATCAAATGGCACATTGACAGTTTTAACGCCTATCAGGGGAACTCTTGGTGGTGTGGTGATCCTCTGTTAGGCGGCTACGACAACCATTGGTTGCAGTATCTCGTGTCACCGACTTTGGATTTCACCGGCTTGACGAATCCCGTGCTGACGTTCCAAATGTATTACGCAGTGGAAGCGCCCGGCGGCGAGCCCCCTCCGTATGACGGCTGGGATGGATGTAATGTCTGGGGTTCCATCAACGGAGGCGACACCTGGTTTGTGCTGACACCAACTGCACCTGCTTACAATTGCCAGAATCTCTACAGCTTCGGCATGGAGTGGGGAATGGGACCCGGCATAGCCGGTTGGGGTGGTTCTTCGGGCGGCTGGGTATCTGCCAGCTTCAGTTTGGCCGGTGCGGCTGGGCACAACAACGTGAAGATCCGCTTCGCGTTCGCCAGCGACCCGGCGTACTGCACGGTGCAGAACCCATCCCTATACGGCTTTTTCGTGGATAACGTGCTGATCACGGCGGGGTCCACGACGGTTCTCCAGAATAACGCGGACGGTATTGCGATTCCTGGACCGTTCACTTTCGCGACAGGCGGCGCCGCCGGTGATTACTGGGAATTGCAGACGGGTTCCTATCACAGTGCCAATCACGCTATGCTCTGCCGGCATGGAGGTCATTACAATCTGCAGGATGCTCTGGTCAGCCCTTGGCTGGACATCCCCACGGGCACCTTCACTGCCTTCAAATTCTGGCTGTGGTGCTATCTGCTGGACTTCGATGGAGACGGCAACAACACCCTCGAAGACTATTATCATGTGGAAGTTTCCACGGATGATATCATCTGGAATGAAGTCTTCTACGACTACGGGGACGTCAATCGTCCGGGCGGAGCCTTGATCGGTTGGGATGATTATCTGCCCGGCGATCCCTTTAACGGCAACATTTACATGGATCTGTCATCGTACGCCGGACAGCAGATCAAACTGCGCTGGCGGGTCATCACCGACGACAACGATGACGGAGGCATCGGCGATGGTCTCTACATAGACGATGTCGAACTCTTTACCACGGGCTATCAGAATGACGTCGCGGCGGAAAAGCTGCACGTGCCCATGCCGACGAGCGTCTATCTGGATACCATTCACTGCTCGGTCGTGCTGCACAACGTCGGCATCGCCAACCAGGGCCAAGTGCCGTCCTTCTACCGGATCAATTACGGCACAGCTCAGCCTCTGCTGCCCTGGGTTGCCTTGAATTCCGGCGAATCCGTGACGAAGAATTTCGACTGGGTTACGCCGAATCCGGGCAACTACTTCTTCGATGCGTATACCGGACTGGCGAGCGATGAGAATCGTTCCAATGACACGAGCAAGGCCGGCTTGGTGGAGTTGACAGCCGCCAATGTCCTGGAGTTTGGATATGACAACCGTCAGTACACCTACGAACCCAGCATTTACTACTTCAACTTCGAGCAGGGAGAAGGCGCGTACATCCGCTATACACCGGCTCAGGACGGCATCACCGCCAATCTGAATGCGCAGAACTTGAAGGTGTACTTCCAGGATACTGGCACCATCCGCGTTCACATCTACGAAGCCGGCACAGCGACGGCGCCCGGCGCGGAAGTCACGCAATTCGATCAAGCGGTCACACAAGTCTATCCGACCTGGCAGCTGATCAACATCAGCAACGTTTCGTACCTCCAGAACAGCAATACGAACTTCTGGGTTTGGTATGAAGTTCTGAATCCCGCCGGCACTCCGCATCTGCTCGGCTGGAATGAGAATATCCACGGAGAAGGTCATTTCTTCGCGAACTTCGGTTCCGGAATGCAGCCTTCGCCGTACGACTTCTTCGCGCGCGTTGTCTTCCAGCCGGTTACCGGAGTAGAAGATCCCGGCACACCTGCGCAGCCGAAGGTTTTTGCGCTGTTCCAGAACAGTCCCAATCCGTTCAATCCCACGACTTCGATCACCTTCTCGCTTGCCAAACAGGGGTCTGCGAAGCTGTCGGTGTTCGATCTGATGGGACGCGAGATCCGAGTGCTTGCCAACGGAACTTATTCAGCCGGCGAGCATACTGTGACGTTTGACGCATCCGATCTATCCTCCGGCCTCTATCTATACCGTTTGGAGGCGGATGGTAAGTCGCTGCAGAACAAGATGCTTCTGCTGAAGTAAAGGTTCTGTTTTCAAAAGGGCATGGCAATCCGCCATGCCCTTTTCTTTTGCTTGGATCAACGGTTTTCGCAAAAATCGCTTGCTTTTTTTCTGTCATTTGCTTAATTAAAAGACGAATTCAAGACGGATAGGAGAGAAGAGGATGAAATGCCCGAATTGCAAAGGCGACATAGCGGGTGATTACAAAGGGCAGACTTGTCCTTCCTGCGGGGAACCACTACCGGAGAAACGTCCAATACTGGTCGAATGGGGTGAGCGAATCGCGGGTTTTACGGAAGACCGCGGATTTATTTTCTGGTTAGTCTCGCTATTCTTATTCTTCTTCCTTTTGGGCGCCCTTGAGCATTTGTTTGGGTTTGGGCAGCTCTTCTATCTCTATGATCATTACAAATTTATATCAGTAATCACTCTGCTTTATTCGGCGGGGCATCTTCAACTGGTTCGCAATATCAACAGCACCGTGCGGCCGGGTTACCCTGGTCCATACTGGACGGATCGGTTGATCATCAAGAAATTTCGCAAGGGGACGAATCTCTCTATCCTGGCAGGCTTCATCACCAGCCTGATCATCGTAGGTCCGCTGCGGATTCTGGAACTTCTGCCGGCATACGTGTTGATCATTTCCCTTTTTACCGCTCTTTTCTGGAGCATCGAGTCCTTCCGCGTAGATGATCGCGAATTCATGGACGGGAAAGTGCACAGTTACTTCGAATTCCTCGGAGTCAAACGTCTGCGGGATTGGCGGAAGTCATCCGGAGCGTATATGATCGCCATCGTCGTTTCAGGCGCGGTTTTTTACGGTTTGATGCAGGTTCACGGCCTTTGGTGGTTGATCAAGCAAAACCCGACTCTGAATGGATTGATCAACACTGTAAATGGGCTATTCAGCTGGATGCCGCAACTCCTGCCGCATCGGTAGATCCTCAAGAGAGTAGAAGAAGTCACACACATAACGCACTTATCGCAAAGAAATGCGTTTCTTTTTCGTGGATACAATGTCGCATAAGATATATTATGTATAGTTGGAATTGAAATAAAAAATGATTTGTGATCAGGTCTTCTTTCCACCTAGCCTTCCCGCTATCTGAATCGGATCCCATAGGGCTGAAATCTCTGGCGTGTATCCGAAGTCCAGTCTCTCCAGGTCCCGCATAGTCATCTTGCATTCAATCGCCGCGCAGAGCGCGTTCAATCTCGCATGCACTCCGTCCTTGCCGGCTATCTGCGCCCCGAGCACGCGATCACTTTCGGCGTCAGAATAAATCGCAATAATAAGCTGATCGCCGCCGTAGCGGATCGGTTTGGAAAGGGCTTTGACTTCTGTACGCTTGATTTTCAGACCTTGTGCAGCCGCTTGAGAAGGCGCAACGCCGGTCCTGCCGACCGTGAGATCGAAGCAATTCCAGATACGAGTCGCCAGGGTGCCAGGATCTTCACCGTGCCCTCCAGCAACATTTGTCCCAGCTTGCCTGCCCTGTCTCGCGGCTGTAGTCGCCAGAGGCCAGTAGATCGGTTTATTTGTCACTCTTAGGTATGTGTGAGCGCAATCGCCGCAGGCGTAAATGCCGTGTCTTGAAGTGCTGAGAAATCGGTCAACCTTGATGCTGCCTTCAATGCCCGATTCGATTCCAGCATGATGCGCAAGTCTGGAGTTTGGGCGGACTCCTAAGGCGAAGAGCACCGCCTGGCATTCGATCATGTGTCCGTCCCACACGACAGCACGAATTCGTTGTTCAATAGATACTTCAATATTGACATTATTTTCAGCGAAATACACTTGAATACCGTTTTCAGAGAGTGTGCTGAAGATTCGATCGGATACAACAGGATCGAGATCTTCGAGTAGTTCTTTACATTGTGTCAGGAAAATGACGTTCATATCGTATGATTTAAGCGATGATGCGCACACCTGTGCGATTGTTCCGGAGCCGAAAACAACGATCGTTCGAGGCTTCTCGCGTTCGAGATAATTCCTGAATTCAAAAGCATCCGCCAAAGACCTGAGTTCGAACGTCCCGCGGGCATGGTTATTGGGAAGATCGGGGCGAACGGGGGAAGCTCCTGTGGCGAGGATCAGTCGGTCGTATGGAATGGAAAAGGTTTGACCGGTCAGAAGATTTTCCAAATGGAGTTGATGATTGCGACAGTCGATTTCCTGCGCTTTATGCTCGACGTAAAGTTTCAGGGAGTAATCTTCGGCGGCTCGGATCGGTGAGACGTTTTGCAGAGATTCTACAGTTGCAATATCACCGCGCAAAAAAGCAGGGATGGAACAGGTGGCGGCAGCGAGGTATCGGCTTTTTTCGATAATTGCGATTTCGGCGTCAGCATCCAAGCGTCGTGCTCGGAGCGCCGCCGCCATTCCCGCCGCATTCCCCCCCACCACCACCAATCGTTTTAAGTCTGACAACGAAATCGGGATGAGTTAGCTGCTACAATTTAGCCTGAACGGATTTTACTTTGTACTCCATAGAAATTTCCTTGTCACGCCGATCGTCAATGGCAATGGATGTGTTGACGCGACCCACCCCATCCGCAAAGGCGGCTTCGTGCATTTTCTTCAGGACGTCAAACAGCCTGTTAATGGGACCTTCGATTTGGGTGGACATCGGCGTAATTTGAAACTTCAAATCCGGCGCATCTTGCAGGACCTTGATGCAACGCGCCACGAAATCGGATATTGAAGTCCCTTTTGAAGAAGGGATGACCGTGATACTGCAAATTGCCATGGCATCCTCCCAGTTCAGTACTTCACTTCGATCTCCCGCAGGTAACGTGCGGCGTCTTCCGGCGGCGTGGGATTGATGTAAAAGCCAGTGCCCCATTCGAAACCTGCCACTTTCACTAAACGAGGTGTGATTTCGAAATGCCAGTGATAATCATAGAGAAGCGTCAACCAATGTCCCGGTCGCCGCGCGGCCGTCGCGGTATTCGGCGAGGTGTGCAACATAAAGTTATACGGAGGATCGTTGAGAGCCGTTTTAAGGCGGATGAGGACGTCTTTTAAGCACTTGGCGAGAGCGGTCAAACCATCCGGAGATACGTCGGAAAAAGCATGAGAATGCTTCAAGGGCGCGACGAAAACTTCGAAGGGAAAGCGCGAAGCGAACGGAGCGAATGCGATGATTCCGTCCACTTCTGTGATGATCCGCATGCTCTGCATCTGCTCCTGCGCAATGATATCGCAAAACAGGCATCGCTCCTTGCTCTGATAATGTTCCCGGGCTGAATCCAACTCCATCGCTACGGTGCGAGGTGTGATGGGGGTGGCGATGATCTGCGTGTGCGGATGAGCCAACGAAGCGCCGGCGGTGGTGCCGTGATTTTTGAAAATCAAAACATAACGAAAGCGCAGATCTTTCATCAAATCCACGAGACGCATCTGGCAGGCGAGGAGTATTTTTTGAAAGTGTTCGATCGGTTGATCCGCCAGCGTGAGGTCGTGGTGAGGCGATTCGATCACCACTTCGTGAGCACCGATGCCGTTCATCTTATCGTATATTCCATCGCCGGCTCGGTTGAGTTCTCCTTCGATGCGCAGCGCCGGGAATTTGTTCGAAACAACCCGAACTTCCCAGCCTGGAGTATTGGGCTGCGTTCCGGGTTTTCGAAACGCCAAAACTTCCGGTGGGGTCTTATCTTCATTCCCTTCATCGAAAGGGCAGAATCCGCCCGTGCTCGGTTCCTCGATTTTCATGAAATCCGATGGGCGCCTGCCGCGTTCCGTGGCGATGATTACCCATCTTTTTTGGATTGGATCATGACGTAATTCCGGCATGATGGCTCCCGTTAAGATGATAGATCATTTCCGATTCGCTACTCGCTGAAGATATCCCTCCCCGTCCACCACGCAGGATCCACTTCTGCAAACAGCATATCTCTTTGTTGGATGGATCGGAAATACTCCCAGGCGTCCTCACCTGGTTCTTCACCGGCAGCGATTTTTTCAAGCATCTCGTGGATGCGATTGAAGTCCAAATTATGTTTCACCAGGCGCGTCTCAGCGTAGTCCCGCGCGCTGAAGGTGGAAATCAGGAATTGCCAGTCCGAACTCTCCAGCAGAAGCAGTTCGATCGCCAGTTGTTTCAGCACTTCTTGGATCTGCGGATCCGTATGATATGCCCATTTCTGAGCCGCAGAGACCATTTTCTTTTCAGCGGCATAAATCAATTCCCAGCTCCAGCTGGTATCGGGATTCAACCAGATGTGGTGGAATCCGCCTTCTCCCCAGGAACCTTCCGGCAGGGACACCACGCGATGGGTTTCAACTTGATCCAAATACTCGCTTCCCGTCATCAGCTTCAATTCCGGGTCCTGATCCACCCATTTCAGAACGTGATACATCCAGCGGGGTCCTTCGAACCACCAATGCCCGAAAAGTTCGGTATCGTACGGCGCGCAGATTAAAGGTAAACCCTCCGCTTCCCGCCCTTCGTGAAGCAGGATCTGCTTGATCATCTCCTTGAAATGTCCGGCGTTTTCCGCGAGACGAGCAGGGACTGCGTTCGGGTTGTAGATCTGCTTATTGCCCAGATCCGCTTTGATGGATGTCACCTTCCAGTATCGATGGCCGCCGGGCCAGTGCTTCTTGTGGAAATCGAGATAATTTCCATCCCCAGGATATCCGTGTTCACCAGACCAAACCTGCAAACCGGTCTTCGGATCGCGTATGAATGCGTAGACGCGCCCGAGAAAATCGCTGCGGGAGCGCACCAGATAGCTCTGATAAGGGCTGCGCTTAAATTCCGAGCTAATTTCCGTGTAGCCTTTGGAGAACTCCGACCAGTATTTTTTTAAGGCTTCGAATCTTTCGAGGTAGACGCCGAGCGCTTGCCCTCCCTCGATCAGATGCGAATCCACGTAAAAGAAACGCAGTCCGTGCCGATCCAAGAATTCTTCCAATCCTCTGCGCAGACGGGGCGTATCGCCGCCTAAGGGCGAACTCCACTCGCGCATCGGGCGATATGCGCTCTCAGGCAGCCAGATGCCTCGAGGCGGCTTGCCGAAATGCTTTTTGTAATTTTCCACCGCCAGTCGGATTTGAGCGTCTATGCAGGCGTCTTCGTAGAGGAGCGGCAGGTATCCGTGCGTCGCCGCGCATGTGATGATTTCCAGTTGATTCGCATCCTGCAGGCGCCGGAACGCAGCGATGATATCGCGTTGATACTTCTCCTGAAAGAGGTTCGCCTGATCGGCATAAAACGATTCCCAGTCATTCGCCAACCGCACCATTTTCTGCTGCAAGCTGCGGTCGCCGGAAGGAGCTTCCTTTTCGAAGGAGATTCTGTCCAGACGTGCGGCTTCCGCTTTCAGGTGGAGGTAGGCTACGAATTCCTCTTTGAAGAGCGGATCTGCGAGCTGTTCGCATAGCACAGGGGAAAGGCCGATCGTCACCTTCGGCGCATGGCCTTCATCGGCAAGCTGTTCGAAGGTCTGCAAAAGAGGCAGATAGGTTTCCGCCGCCGCTTCATTCAACCAGTCCATGCCGTGGGGCCATTTTCCGTGCGAAAGCACATAGGGCAAATGCGAATGTAGAACCAGACTGAAAGCGCCGATGATTGCCATAAGACTACCTTTCGTACGTATGAATTATACCACCCAGTTGCGCGTCAGATAATCCTGGGTGGGACGCGGGCAGGCATATCCCCCTTCGCGCGGCCAGCGTTCGATTTCCAGATCCCCCTGTTTCAATGCGATGGCAAAATAGATTTCATCCCCTTGAGTCGGCAACAAATAGAATGGAACTGCGACTTCGAGGATTCTGTGGTAGGCTGTTTCCTGAATTTGCACAGGAGACTCACTGCCGCACCACAATGCTTCGGGTTTGCTGCGCCGGCGCAGACGTGAAATCTTCAAGTGCGGTTGACCTTTGCCTAAGAAACGGATGATCAAGGTAAGGTTCTTCACCGTACTGAACCTCTCCGTCGGATCCATCCTGATGTAGAGATGAGTTTGAGAAATTCCGTAATAGATTTTATCGAGCAGTCCGGAAGTGAAGTTCATAGAGCCTGAAAAATCGCTGGATCGGATGCACCGTGCCCCTGCCCATTCGTAGAAATTGGTCACCAAGCCGTCAATTTGCGGCTGCATTAAGAACAGAGGATATTCTTCCACCGGCTCGATTTGCCCGATCGGTCTCGATAAATCCTCTGGGATGTCCAGATTCAATTCGCGGTAAACCTGCATTAGGTTGAAGCGAAACAACTGATCGAAATCCGAATCGAAATCGGAATGATTGGGTTCGCCATACCACCAAAACCAGTCGCTGCCTTCCGCCACCCACAATCGTTCTCTGGCGCGCGACGCGGCGGCTTTCGTCCTGTCATGGTGGGCGGCATCATCAACAACATCCGCTGCTCTCTTTAATACATCCCAGGCGTGGTTTTTCACAGGGTCGCCGATCCAGATCTGGAAATTGCCGCGAATCCAGGAAGCGGGAAAGATCGGGGGTAGCACTTTTTCAGGGGGATGTTTTTTCACAAAATCACAAATGGTGGTCGTTTTGAAAATTCTGGATGTGCTGAGACGCTGATAGAATTCGCAGAGAAATCCCTCTCCCCCATCCGGAAAGTATTCCCAGGCGTTTTCCCCGTCCAATATAACAGTTACCAGTTTTTTTCCACCGGAAGCGTGAGCACTAGATATATTCGACAGATGCGTCATAAAGTCGTCTACGGATTGCTTCGGGGTGTTGCGCGCGTATCGAAAGCCGATCGCATCCGACAGGAAGCGATCGCGAAAAACGATCGCAGGACCTTCGGGCGAGGTGAGGTAAGGTTGATATAGCGTTTCTTCTCTCTTGCCGCCTTGCAGAGTTGCAAGCAGGACGGATTCATCGGTAGCCATCCAGATGAAACCCGCCTTTTTAGCCATTTCGCAAACGGCGGGGCTGACGGATCCTTCGCTGGGCCAGAGGCCTTCCGGTTCGCGACCGAATCGTTCTGCAATGAATTTTTTCCCCCGGTTCAACTGCTCCCAGGCATCATCGGGAACCTGCAGACGAGATTTCGGCATCGGATCCTGCGGCTGGCTGATTTTGGCGCAGTAATTATCAATCAGAAGCGGAAGAATCGGGTGATA
>CAZUTK010000017.1:0-45639 GCA_964623265.1 uncultured bacterium
AAAGAGCGTACGTGGACGCGGAAAACGGCAGGACCATCTGCTGTTGGGAAGCCGGAGCGAAAGAGCAGCTGGAGAGTCTCTTTGCCCGCGCTGGAATCCCCTATGAGAGCATCGCCTGTGTTGCGGAAATCGTCGAGGCGGATTTTAATTAGCCGGATCCATCGGAATGAATCGTCATTTTTCTCAACAGAGGAGGAAGTATGCCTACATTTCTCATCAGTCTGCCTCCGATGCCCGAAGCGGAGGTGAAGAAGTCCTGAATGAAGGTCTTGAAAGCCCGCCGGACGGCGGAAGCCAAAGACCTGAAAATGCAGCGAGCCTATGTGGATAAGGAGACGGGGCGCGTCTCCTGCTGTTGGCAGGCGAAGAATCGGGAGCAGGTTGCGGAGCTCTTCAAGCGCGCCAAAGTCGTTTTCGAATCCATATTAGCGGTTGAAGAAATGACGGAGAAAGATCTGGTTTAAACAGCCGGATGTGAAAAGATTCCAAGGGATCGGCTCGGAGACGAGCCGATCTTTTTTTACTATGCATCAGCAACAAAGGCTGCCCCTGAGAGAGCGCGGGACAGCCTTTGTGTCATCTGCTGGTGAATTCGGACGGGTTACTTCACGAGCATCAGTTTCTGAACCGTGCGGTGTTCTCCGGCCTGGAAACAGAGGAAATACACGCCGGAAGCCGATTGCGAAGCGTTCCAGCGGAGAGTATGACTTCCTGCCGGCAATACACCGTTTTGCAGGAGGGCGACTTCTCGGCCCTGCACGTCGAAGATGCGGACAGTGACGGGGGCGGCATCCGGCAGTTCGAACAGCACTTCTGTGGCAGGATTGAAGGGATTGGGATGACACCCTTTGAAGGCGAATTGAGCCGGCGGCTGCGGCGCGGTCAGCCAGGCGTCGAAACTCTCGCCGGTATTGCGCCAGTCATTCGAAGCGGATCCGTCACCGGTGGTGAGCTTGGTGAAGTTGAAGCTGCTGCTGTCCCATTTGACGGCGGAATAGGTGCCCACATATCCGCGGTAGATGTACGTTCCCGCCGGCGCGCTCCCCGGGATATTCTGAGTGCGCAGCCGGGTGATGCTCGCACCGACCGGTAGGGTCAGGTTGACCGGTCCGAGGACGGGACCGTAAAAGGAACCGCTGGGCAGCACCACCATAATCCAGGCGTCGAAAGTCTGCGAAGAAGATGAAACATTCGCCACGCCGACGTTGAAGTTGAAGCTGCCGCCGCCGGCGGGGATTTGAATGGGGGGATTGATGGGCGTCAGCGAGATGGTGACAGGGCTTGCCGGACCCGCGCCGATGTGGATGGTGATCGGCACGTTGAGGTGAGGCGTCGCCGGATCATTGCTGTCAATGCCCATCTGAGCATTGTAGGTTCCCTGGTTCAAACCGTAGGCGTATGCCACGACGCTGATCTGCGTGCTGCCGTTGACCGGCACGGCTCCGCTGGACGGCACAGCTCGCAGGAAGGGATGATAGAATTTCACAGCCAGGTTGTTGTGCAAGTAGGTCTGATTGTAGGCGACCTGCAGGCCGTCCGTGCCGGTACCGTTCTGGATGCCGACGGTACAGTCGTTGAAATTGCCGGTCAGCGTCTGATACTGGTAGGTGATATCGCCGTCGCCGGTTAGGATGATCTGGAAGGTGTAGGTGCCGACAATTGTGGTCCCCCAATGGGGAACGTTCAAGAAGCTGACCACCAGGCTGTCGGATCCGTTGTTCCAGGTTTTCACCGAAGCGCCGGATTGCAGCGGGTCGAGGTCGTCCCAGAAGCCTGCGAGCAGGTAAGGCGGAGCTGCAGGATTGGGCAGAGTCGTGTTGTTGTACGCATTAGAATGAGAGGTGAAGCTCAGCCAACCGTTCGCGGAGATGACGATGCTGGACCAGGTTTCACCGTAGTAGGGGAAGTTGAAGCCGATGGGGTGATTGGCGCTGGTGGAATCATTGTGCGGGAAGGTGATGGTTGTGCCGATCGCGGAGATGTCCACCCATGAGAATTGCGGGCCTGCGGGCTCGTCGGAATCCTTCCAACGGTAGCCGAAGTTGTCCGGACCACCGGATGCGTCGAGGGGATCTCCGCTGAAGGTCGTGCTGAAGGTCAGCGTGGATCCGCCGCTGTTCGAGATCGTCAGGAATTGCGAACCGTAACCGCCTTCCGGGATGTTCAGAGTCAGCGCGTTCGGCGAGATCCCGATGACCGGCGGTTCACCGGTTTGATTGAACGCCGTGGTGAATTTATAGACGCGGCCATTTTGCACGTGCGCCGCGGCGGGATCTTTGTAGGTATTCCAGTACACCACCTGGATGCCGTCCTGGCGGCTCGGGCTTTCGATGCCGATGGTGGAATAGCCGTTGTCGTCCGACATACCATACACTTCCGTGATGCTGTTGTACTGGAAGACGATTTCCCCATCCCCGGTGGGTGTGGGGTAATAAACCGGATCGTAGAGGATGATTTCGAAGGTCTCCTGCGGCTGCGGCGAGCCCAGGTTCTTCATCCTGGACCATTCGATGATGAAGCGATGGTTGGAGACGTCATACCGGGAGAAGACGTGTCCGCCGCTCCAGGTGATCAGATCATCCCAGAAGGCGGCGATGTGCCCGGTGGGACCGATCGCCGCGGGGATGGGGTAGTTGCGGAAATCGGTGTAGGACGGATCCGGAGTGGTGGAGATCCAACCGTTGCTGCAGACGGCGATGGAATTGGTGCTCTGGTTATAATAACGGAACGTGAAGGGCAGGGAGACGACGAGGGTCTGGTCTTGATCTTCGCCGCCGTCGTTGATGTTGAGCTGCGTCCCTGTTCCGCCGTAGGTCGGATCAAGTTCGATCCATTGATAGACGGGGACGGGGCTGTAGCTGATGTCTGTGTCGTCGAAGCAGTAGTAGCCGTATTCATCCGGACCCTGCGGATCCGTGGAGAGCTTCACGCCCAGTTGAATGGTGATGGTGTCGGTCTGAGTCGCTCCGTTGGCGCTGAAAGTCACCGCGAGTTTCGCTTTGTGACCGCGCATTGCGAAGGAGGAAGCGGTCAGATTGAAGGGGTTGGAGGCGCAATTCGCCGACATTCCCACGTTGACGGTGCCGAAGCCGGCGGAGTTGTCGTTGACGGTCACCGAGGAGTCCAACGAGGCGATCGTGGCGGTCAGGAGCGCGGCGGTTTTTCCTCCGGTATTCTTGACGAACAGGACGAAATTTGCGGTTTCGCCCGGGGAAAGCAAGGTGTCGGAGCCGGAGGCGATGGCGGAGTTGATGATCATATGATAAGAAACCACGCCGAGGTTCAGCAGACCGTTCCAGGAACCCTGTGCCGCCGTTGTGAGGAGGTTTAGCGGAATCATATGGCCGTGCGGGCAATCCGGCGCGACCGTGAGGAGGAAGCTGCCGGAGCTGTTGCCGGTGGCGCCGGGCGCCAGGTTCGGGAATGTTTGGGTGGCGCTGGAAAGAAGGATATAAGGATCCGACGTGGAAGCGGTTGTACTGATTCCCGTGGCAGTGGTGGAAGAACCGAAGTTCTTGAAGACCGTGGGGATCTGCACGATTTCGCCCGGGTTGATGATGTGGTCGTTGTCGCCGGAGCTGCCGCCGGCGTTGTCGTCGTCCACGGTGTGGCTGTAATAGCCCACCGCGACCGGGTTCTGGACGACGTCCAACGAATCCACGATGGGGAAGAAGTTGTGTTTGGTGATGGTCACTTTGACGTTGCCGGTCGTGGCGACGCTGACCGGCAGAGTGATCTGTCCGGTTGCATCCGTCATGCCGACCGCCTGCAATTCATCCGCTTTATACAGGCAGACTTGTGCCCCCTCTACCGCCTGAGCGCCTTCGGTGACGGTGAGGCTGAGGGAATTTTCTCCCCAGGGGATGTTGTCGGGGACATTGCAGGACATAAAATGTATGGCGCCGTTGTAGATGTCCGTTCCCGGATCGCCCGCGAGGGCGTTCCAGAGGGAGAAGTTGTTGACGTTGCTGGAGCTGTTCGTCTGGTAGGCGAGGTAGAGTTCCAGTTTGCCGCGATTCAACGCGTTTCCTTGCTGATAGATGCCTTCATCGAAGAATCCAGCATAGATGCCCACGTTGACGGTGTTGTTGCAGCGGGTGTTGGTGGACAGAGTGGCTGTCCCCACGCATCCGATGGCGCCCTTGGGGGTCGTCGGCGTGCCCACGCTCAAGAAGTGCTCCATATTGGAGTCTCCGTCGAAGCCGCCGGTTCCGCAGGTGATCACGGAGCAGAAGGGGAGCTTGCGGCCGTTGGTCAGAGCGTCTATGTCAGAGTTGTCCCAGCCGCTGATCCCCCAGTAGCCGCGATAGTTGAAGATGGAGACGCCGTTGTTAATCGCATTGGTGATTGTGGTGGGGATGGAACCGCCCATCGTGTACCACATCGTATCGATGCGGGTGAAATTGTTCCAAACCATGCGCGTTTTGATCCAGCGGTTGGTCTGGATGGTGGAGGAACCGGAGCCCGATCCCGCGGTCAGGACGGATTGATGGAACCAATCGGCATTGGCGACATAAGGCATTTTCTCGTAAAACAGCACCTTGTTGACCATCACCGTGGTTTCGGTGGCGTTCTCCACGGGGAGGCGCCCCACCGCCACATCCGCCAGAATATCGCTGCCGTCCAGCTGCGAATAGGGGTGATCCACGCCGCTGGGAGACCAGCCCGCCAGCGTATAGCTGCCGCTGGTGTCGCCGATGAGCAGGACGTATTCCGGGGGGACTTCCCAGGTATTATATGCCGTCTGGATGAGGTTCTTGATGGTAGTAGTGGATGCGCCCGCCGAGAAGGTTTGAACGACCACCTGATGGCCCTTGCGCTTTTTCCATTCCACGAGAGGCTGGATGAGGTTCAGGAGAGTGGCGTCGTTGACGCAGACGACGAGATAGGAACCTGCGCTGGTCTGATCCACTTCGAGGTCGTCGCGGTTGATCAGCGAGGTTTCCATCATTTTCGCCCAGGCAGCGGAAAGGGGGATCGAACGGCGCGGGGTGTTGCGCAGATCTTCCCCTTCGAAGCGGACGGTGACGCGGAGGCGATGGATGATGCGCAGTTCCCGCGTGACGGGATTGTACTGCACGGGGTTCATCCGGATCGGCACCAGACGGACGCCGCGCATCACCGCCGGATCGCCCACCATCACGATCTGCCGCGGGAAGAAGTCATCGGCGGAGTAGGAAGCCGGATTGTATTCGATGGATTGTGCGCCGAGGATCAGGGATTCCGGGTCATCTATCTGCGCGGGGATGAGATCCACGTCGGGGATGACGGTGCTTTCCGCGATTTCAAATTCCGCATGCACGCGGACGGTGGCGGGAATCGCCAAAAGCCTCGTCAGGGAAGGGACTTCCGGGGAACCGATTTCCGCGTCGTGGAATCCACCCGGGATTTCCACGCAGTCCCAGTATTTTCCGTCCAGCAAAGTGCGGGAAAATTCCACCCCCGGCAGACGGACTTCAAATTGGATCTGGTCGGAATTCTTCGCGATCACGTCCAGGCGGGGGCGTTCGCCTGCAATGTCCATGCGCAGCGGGGTGAAGGAGGCGGGCGCAGCGCTCGAACACGACAGGATCAGTGCGAGGAGCCAAAACTTCTTCCAAGCTGACATAGGGTTCTCCTTTCAGCGGCATTAAAGCAGAACGCCGCGGATTCAACAGCCGCGGCGCAACCCCGAAAGCAGATCCCTGATGGGAACCAGGATTTCCATCCAGACGGCAGTTCTGCGAACCCGCGCAGTTCTGAATTTCTATCCGTTTAATATATACTAATTTTAAAGCGGATGCAAGGAATTTTTTTTAAGGGGAGATTTTTATTTGATCACCCCCGTCACGCGGTTGTTGTCATCCACCTGGATGATGACCGGGCGATGGGATTTGGCTTCGTCGTCTTCGAGTTCGCAAAAGGAAAGGATAACCAGCCTGTCGCCGACCATGCCCAGCCGCGCTGCGGGACCGTTCAGCATGACGGTGCCGGATCCGCGGGGTGCGGCAATGGCATAGGTGATCAGACGTGCGCCGTTGTTGACGTTGAAGACGTGCACCTGCTCCCCGGGCAGAATGTCCGCTCGGTTCAGCAGCTCCTCGTCCACCGTGATGCTGCCTTCGTAGAGCAATTCCGTGCCGGTCAATTTGGGACGTTGAATTTTGGATTTCAGCAGAATGCGTTTCATAAGATGTATTACGTTTGACCTACAGAATGCAAGTGCAAGAAACCAGTGTTTCGGTTATTCGATATAGCCGAGGGCGCGCAGTTTGTCCCGCAGCGACTGATCCTCTTCGGACAGAGTTGCTTTCGGTCTGAAGCGATGCCCGCGGTCGTGGGATTCGATGCTGCGCGGCGGAAATTGCCGCAGGAAGTCCGGCTGGAACGCTTCGGTCAGAATCCTGCCGGACATATCCTCGCCGACGGGGATGCCCAGCAGCGTTAAAATTGTCGGGGTGATGTCTTCCAGACCGGGTTTTTCCGTGAAGACCGCGTCTTTCTTGAAATAGGGACCGGAGAGGATGAGAATCCCGTCGGGAGCGTGTTCGTGTCCGACGCTTCCGCCGCCGGGTTCCACGCCGAAACCGTGGTCGGACATAACGATGATATGATATTTCCCTGCGGCGTGTTCCAGCAGGGATCCCAGCATTCGGTCCAAGTTGATGTAGGTGGAGTCCACGGTTCCGCGATATTTCTCCACGTCGGCGGAAGGCAGACGGGGGAAAAGGTCCGCCACGCGGTAGGGCCACATCCAGTGCGCGATGCCGTCCGATTGGAAAAAGTACGACAGAATCAGATCGAAGTCTTCCGTATCCAGCAGGTGTTCGGTGGCCAGCCGGAAGAATTTATCCGTGAGATAACAAACCTTGATGGCGCTCTCCAGATGTTCCCGGTCCCAGTTTACCAGATGGTTGACCTTTTCCCATTCCGAACTGTCGGCGCGGATGAAATAATTCAATTCCTCGAAGCTCATCTCGCGGGATTGTTCTTCGGCGAAGCTCAATTCCTGCAGAATTTCCGCAGGAAAGGTCGGGGCACGAGCGAAATTCGCCGGCATGCTTTCGGCGCTGGATAGTTGACCCTTGCTTTCCCGCATTTCGTTCTTTACCATTGAAGTATGGTCGGAAATGATCACTCCGTTGACGTTTTCCGGTGGATAGGAGCCCCACCAACCCACGACGCCGACGCGCTGATTGTAATCCGTGAGGATGTTCCAGATCGCTTTTGTCTTGCGGGCGGTGCTGGAGAGGGGGACCATCTGGAAGAAGCCGAATCGGGTGAACGCTTCTGTGATGGGGTAACATCCGGCGAAGTAAGGGTAGCGCAGGACGTTCTGTTCCAAGCCGGGCGCGATGATGGAGACGATGTCGCGGGCTCCGTGGCCGCGGGCGTTCTTCCCGGTCACGATGGTGGTCCAGAGGATCGCCGACAGCGTGGGTTTATCGCTTTTCAACGGGGTGCGAGTCCCGCTTTCGATTAAAGCGGCGAAATGGGGCAGTTTGCCTTGTGCGAGCAGCGGATCCATTGCATCCCAGGTGGCGGCGTCGAAACCGATCAAGAAGACTCGCGCGCCGGTTGTAAGAGCCGCCTTCAATTCCGGCGGCACCTCCTTGGCGCGATTCTCGTGTATTTCGGCGGCGAAGAGAAATCCGATGTAGGTGAGAAACAGAAGAACAAGGCAGACGATCCAGGTGCGTAGGTGCGTGCGAAACAGGGTGAAACGGCGCAGCGGCGACAGCAGCAGAGCGCAGCTGATCCCGATGAGGATGCCTGCCAGCAGCATCGCGGCGCTCGACAGCCAGCCCTGTATGGAAAAAGCCGGTGTATGCGGGAGCCAGATTTTGTGCAGAGGATAGAAAAATGTCAGGACGACAACGATTAACACGTGAAGAGTAAGCTGAATGTGGAATCCGTTCACTCCGAAAATCCGAAGGGCGACAGAGGCTCTTTCCAGCAGCCAGACTGGAATCCAGAGGATGACGCCGATCGCGCCGTAGAGAATCAGAGCCGCGATGAATACTTTCAGAATATCGGAAAAAGGGGCGTAAAGGTCGTTTTGAACGCAGATTGTCAACCAGACGATGCCGCCAATGATCAGCCAGAACGTTAAACTCAGCCGCAGAGACGCGAGGAGCGTCGGCGGTTTGGATATCGCAGTGGTGGAAGTCATACCCGCCTCTCGGTTTCAGATCGTATGATAGCTGCAGATTCTCAGTGATGCGCTTCCACACATCCTTTTCGATACGATGCAGAAGCAAGCAGTAGAAAGCAAACTTAAACTATAATATAGCGTATCTTTAGCTAAAAAGAAAGAGCAAATCAATAAAAATGCTACTCTTGAATTTCTTACACTTAGCTGGAGAAAAAGAAACGTCACTGCAAACCACAGAAGGAAAATGATCATGAAGAGTAAAGTCTTAGTGTTTTTAGGGATTCTACTGCTTGCCGTGATGCAGATGGCTGGCGGTGTCCGGGGTGAACACCCGCATTCCGCAGCGGTTGAACAGGAGGCGGTTACGGTCACCGGGCAGATCGTTGATCCGGTTTGTCTGCTGAGCATGGGCGAATCCGGTCCTGATCACGCATCCTGCGCCCGCGCTTGCGCGAAGCTGGGCATCAATATGGCGTTTTATAACGAGAAGGACGGGAAGCTCTATATGATTTTTCCGACCGGCCATGCGGATCCCAACGAAAAGGTGCTGGATTATCTGGAAAAGCGGGTGGAGATCCGAGGAACCATTCACGCCGCGGCGGGGTATCAGGGGATAGAGATTCAATCCATCCAAGAACTGGGCGAAGGCAAGAAAGTCACACTGCATTGAGCCATGTAACCAGCGGGGCGATCCGCTCCGGCGGGTCGCCCTTTTTGCTAAACACAGACGCAATGAATAACATAGGGAAGCGATCAGAATGAGATTTCTGTCTTTTCGAGTTGCGGCGGCAATGCTGTTTTTCGCTGCTGCGGCGGTGCGGTGCGGAATCGCCGCCGAATGGGAGGCTCCTGCTTGGGCGGATACGCTGGTGAACCCCGCACCGAAAGATTCGGCGGCTTTCGCGACGGCGCAGAATTTGTACTTGAAGAACTGCGCTTCCTGCCACGGGGAAACCGGCGCCGGGGATGGTCCGATGGCTCGGACGATGACGCCTCGACCGGAGAATTTTCAAAAGGATGAAGATTTCGCACAGGAATCGGATGGTTCGGTCTTCTGGAAGATCCGTCAGGGAAAGAAGCCGATGCCGAGCTGGAAAGATGAATTGACGGCGGAAGAAATCTGGCTGCTGGTGAATTATTTAAGGCAATTTCAACCGCCTGTGACTGAAACTGAACCGTTGCGAAAAGTTGAAGAAGAACAAAAGATGAACGAGTAATCCATCAGCCGATATAACAATGCGGCGATCCAGCGGATCGCCCATTTTTTTCGGTTTTCTGCGTAATACTTGCTGCAGGGAGGGAATTTATAGCTTCCCGCGAACCGGTGAATGAAATTCTTGACTTTTACCTGACGATGTTCTACATTGTCGGTTGAATCATCCCATCGAGAGCTGCGATGACCCCGATTTTCATCAGTTGCGGAGATCCCAACGGCATCGGTCCGGAAGTTACTCTGAAGGCATTGGCGCTGCTTCCGGAAAAAATTCGTTCCCACGCGTTGTTGGCGGGCCCTTTCAGCGCGCTGGCGGAGTTGAACGCACTCCTGGGGGAGCCGCTGCATCTTCAGGCGGTCTCATCCATCCGTGAGTGGGGGAAATCCCGTTCGAAATCCGGCGTGCGGCAAGTCAGCGTCCTGGAGCTGGAGGGGGCGCGGGACTTCAAACCCTCGTTTGGGCGGATCTCTTCGGAATCCGGTATGATCGCCGGGCGCGGCATTATGTGGGGAACGGCGGCATGTCTGGCGGGGGAAGCTTCGGCTCTGGTGACGGCGCCGGTTTCGAAAGAGGCGCTGCACAGCGCTGGATTTCAGTATCCCGGTCAGACGGAGATGATCGCATCTCTTGCGGGATTCCGCCGGGTGATCATGATCTTGACGAGTGCGGCGTTGCGCGTGGGTCTGGCGACCACGCACGCGGCGTTGCGAGATGTGAGCTCCCTGCTCACACAGGATCTGGTCTTGGAAAAAATCTTCGCGTTGAATGAGGCGCTAAGCACCTGGTTCGGGATCTCGGAACCGAAAATCGGCGTTTGCGCATTGAATCCGCATGCGTCGGACGGAGGGATCTTCGGGGATGAGGAGCAGGAAGTGATCATACCCGCCATTGACAAGGCGCGGGTGCTGGGCATTCAGGCGGAGGGTCCATTTCCAGCGGATGCGCTATTTCCACGGCGCCGAAAATATGAAGGGATCCTGGCATTGTATCATGATCAGGGGATGATCCCCATTAAAATGATCGCCTTGGGCGAAGCAGTCAACTTCACCAGCGGGCTGCCGTTTCCCCGCACATCCCCGGATCACGGCACGGCATTTGACATCGCTGGGAAATTGATTGCGGACCCCCGTTCGATGGAAAAAGCGATCCGATTGGCGTATGAGTTTTCGCTGCGGAAGAAAAGAGGCGTTCAGACGGTGGCATAAGCGGGTGCTTACCGCCGAATTTGGATCGAACGATTCGGCAGAAAATATCCTGAGAGGAAGAAATGAGTGGATGGATGAATCAGCTCACCCGAACTAGCGCAATATTTCTGCTTGCGGTGGTCTTCAGCGTTGGGGTGGCTGCGTCTCCGCCGGCGAACGATGTGGATTTATATCTCCAGATCAAGGAGAATATCGGACTATTCGGCACGATCTATCGGGAAGTCAATTCGAAATATGTGGATCCGATTGATCCGGAAGAATTCATGCGCGCCGGCATCGAGGGGATGCTGGGGACGCTGGATCCCTATACGGTCTTTCTCGACGATAACGCTGCGGATGACCTGCATATTATGACGGCGGGTCAATACGGCGGTGTGGGTATAGAGATCGGGGTGCGCGGAAAAGATAAGGCGTTGACGGTCATCGCGCCGATCGAAGGCACGCCGGCGCAGAGGATGGGGATTCACCCGGGCGACCGCATCATCGAAATAGAGGGGCAGGACGCCGTCGGTTTTACGACTGATCAAGCGGCGGTGCTCCTGCGCGGTGAACCCGGCACCCGCGTGACCATCAAAGTGGAGAGGATCGGAGTTGCGGAGCCGATCACCTTCACGCTGGAAAGAGCCATCATCACAGTCCGGGATGTGACCTACGCCGGGCTTCTCGATCATGGCGTCGGGTATGTGAAGTTGGCGCGGTTTTCGCGAAACGCCGGCGAGGAGGTGCGCAAAGCCGTCGAGGATCTGAAAGGGCAAGGTTTGACCAGCTTGATCCTGGATCTGCGGCGCAATCCCGGCGGATTGCTGCCTTCCGCCGTGGAAGTCGCGCAGAACTTCGTTCCACGCGGCACCGTGATCGTCAGCACTCAAGGGCGGGTTGCGGAGAGCAAGAAATCCTACTCATCCCAATTGGATCCCGTCTTGCCGGAGGTTCCGATGGTGGTGCTGGTGGATGAAGGATCGGCCTCGGCGTCCGAGATCGTGGCGGGGGCGCTGCAGGATCTCGATCGAGCGGTGATTGTGGGGAAAGCCACCTTCGGGAAGGGATTGGTTCAGACGCTGATTGATTTCAAAGAGGGGAAGTCGCTGAAGATCACGACCGCGCGCTACTACACCCCTTCCGGAAGATTAATCCAGAAACTGGATTATTTCGACGAGGACAATGAAGTCATCATACACGACAATGCGCGGAAGGGTGCGGCACAAGCTTCGCAGCAATACCTCACTCGCGCGGGCAGGATCGTCTACGGCGGAGGAGGGATCACTCCCGACCTTGAAGTGTCCCTTCCGGTTATTGACCGATATGAGACGGAACTCATCCGGGAGGGATTTTTCTATGAGTTTGCGGCGAATTATCTCGCCCTTCATCCGGAAAAGAAGGATTACACGGTCACGCCTGAAATTATGGAGGACTTTCGGCGTTTTCTGCAATCGAAGAATTACGAATACAAAGGCGAGCTGGAGCAGAAGCTGGAGGAGCTGAAGCTGGCGGCGGCGGAAGATTCTCTGCTGACGGATGAACTGCGTCGCTGTCTGGATGATGTCAGTGATCAACTTCGCGCGGCTAGGCCGGATTATTTGCAGCAGCATTATGATGATATCAGCCGCAGCCTCGCCGTGGAATTTGCAGGCTTGCAGGAAGGCACGGAAGGGAGAATTTTCGCCGGGCTTCAAGGCGACCCTCAAATGCAGACGGCTATAGCTCTGTTGAACCGCCCCGATCAATACCATGCCTTGCTGGCGGGACCGAATCAAGCGTTGAAAAAAGACGACGAATGAAATCGGAATCGGCGGGGAAGAAATCCGATTCATCCCTGGGGCGCACGGGCGAATTCGAATTGATACGCCGCCTGCTGCGGGGGAAAAGCGATGCGGATGATGAATGGTTGACGGGACCCGGGGTGGTCATCCCATCCGGTGATGATGCCTCCGGGTTGCGCCTTCAGCCGCAAAACGACGAACTGCTGTTGCAGACGACGGATCTGTTGGTGGAGGAGGTCCATTTCAAGAAAGGTTGGGGGACCGCCTACCAACTGGGCTGGAAATCTTTAGCCGTCAACCTCTCCGATATCGCCGCGATGGGGGGCCAACCCCTGCATACCCACCTGAATTTAGCGATCCCTTCGCGATGGACGGAATCGGAGATCATGGAGTTGCGGCGCGGTTTTCGAGATCTCGCCGCACGGTACAAGATTGTGCTCCTGGGAGGGGATCTCTCCGATTCCCCGAATTCTCTCATAGTCTCCGTAATGGTGAACGGAACAGTGCCCGCGCGACAGGCTCTGCGGCGATCTGGGGCGCAGTCGGGCGATGTGATCTGGGTCTCGGGGTTTTTGGGAGATGCGGCGGGAGGCTTGTCTTTATTGAAGGCAAATGCGGTCCAACCTCTCGAGCTTCTGCAGGCATTTTTGCAACCGATGCCCGAGGTGGAGCTGGGGATTTTCTGCTTGCAAAGCGGTCTGGTGCACGCTCTGATTGATGTCTCTGACGGTCTGGCTGGAGATCTGGGGCATATTCTCGAGCTGTCCGGAGTCGGCGCCGTGATCGAAGAAGAGAAACTGCCGATTTCATCAGCCCTGCGATCTGCAGCGCAGCAATATAAATGGAATCTTTTGGAGACGGCGCTGCGCGGCGGAGAAGATTACCGGCTCCTCGGCTGCACGCCGGCGAAAGTATTTGATAGTTTCCGAACCGCCGTCCAGATGCGGTTGCGGCGTTCGATCTATGCGATCGGCAAAATCCGCCGGGAAACAGGTTTGATGCTGCGGCGCTCGGACGGAAAATTCGTCGAAATCCCCCCTCAATCTTACGACCACTTCGCCTGATTTCCTTTACAAATCCACCGAAAACTTCACAGTGTGAACACGATCTCGAAATGCGGATGAGGAAGCGCTCTTTACGGGATTGTCAATTGTTAAAATATTTAACCGTGAAAAAAAGCACTTGCATTCTTTGTAAAGTTATTGTATATTTAAGGACGAATCGATGCGAAAAATCGAAGGAGAGAGAAGAAGAACGATCCATTTCATGAGGAATCAAATCAAGCAAGGAGCGGAGATGGAGAAGAAGAGAAGAGTTTTCGCCGGGCTGCTGATCTTGTGTCTGATGGCGGGATCGGCGGCGCTGGCACAGCCTCAGATCAGCGGACCGCAGACGGGGACATTGGGTCCGGGGACGTATCTGGTGGTCGGGGATATCCGCGTTCCGGCGGGGAACACGCTGACCATCGTTCCGGGGACGACGTTTCTGCACAACGGTCACTGGTTCTGGTACATCTATGGGCAGCTGAACGCCTCTGGTGCGGAAGGCGACAGCATCTACTTTGTGCGGCAGCAGCCGATAGCGGATCATCGCTGGCGCGGGATCCGGTTTCAGGCGGGATCCTCATCCGCCAGCAGCATCAACTACTGCGTGATCGACAATGCGGAGATTCCATCGGGGACATCGTCCACTTTGGTGGGCGGGGGGATTTTCACGGATGGAGTTGCCTTCACGATCAGCAACAGCCGCATCTCCAATTGCGACGCCTACTGGGGCGGCGGCGGGATGTATATCAAGAACGCCAATGGGATGGTGATTGATCGCTGTCTGATCGTGGATAACAAAGCCACGCTGGGCGCCAACGGCGGCGGGATTTATCTCTACAACTGCACCAATGCGCAGATCAAGAACTGCGTGATCGCGAGAAACTCCGATACGGGCACGTGAGGCACCTGTGGAGGCGGCGGGATCCGCTGCGAGATGTCCACAGCTACGATTTTCTACAATCAGATCTACGACAATACCTCCGTTTATTACGGCGGCGGCATTTTAACCACCGGCGCCACGCCGAACTTAGTCAACAACACCATCACTCAGAACCGCTGCACTTCGACGTCAACCACTGCCAAGGGAGGCGGTCTCTATTCGACCAGCGGTGGTTTCGCGGGATTGAACAACATACTCTTCGGCAACATCGCCACCACCTATCCGGAATATTACGGCACGCTGAACTTCACCTACAGCTGCAGTTCCGAGATGCTGTCGGGTACCGGCAACATTCAGGACGATCCGGAATTTGTGGAACCGGCGATGGATGACTTCCATCTTCTGGCGATTTCCCCCTGCATTGACACCGGATCCCCCAGCAGCCCGCCGGATCCGGACGGCACCCGCGCCGATATGGGGGCTCTCTACTTCGATCAAACCGGCGGCGGATTGTTGATACCCAATGCGCCGACGAATTTCACAGTGGCGAACAATGGGGCTCAGTTGATCGCCAGCCTCGCCTGGGTAAACCCCTCCATCACGGCGAACCAGCAGCCGTTGACGGAACTGAGCGGGGTGAAGGTTTTCCGCGATCAACAGCTGATCGCCGATTTGACCAATATGGGAATTGGTCAACCGGCGAGCTACACGGACAACGCCGTGCCCAATGCGGGGATGCATTACTACCGGCTGACGCCGTACAACTCGTACGGCAACGGCATATCCGCCGAGGCGGGCGCGTGGATCGGCCTGGATGTTCCCGGAGCGCCGACGAACGTGACGGCGACGCCGGACCCGGGTCAGGCTCTGGAGTGCACGATCGCCTGGACGGCGCCGACGTCGGGCGGACACGGCGGTTACTGGCCGCCCGGATCCTGGACGGGTCAGAAAGTCTATCGCAACGGTCAGCAAATTGCGAATCTGCTGGGGACCAACACTTCTTATCTGGACAATACGGTGCCGCAGAACGGTTGGTATACGTATGCGGTTTCCTATTATAACGCGTCCGGTGAAGGGGAAATTGCAACCGCGGCGCCGAACCCGGTCTTTGTCGGTCCGCCGCAATATCAGCAGATTGCGTATAATTGGGTGGAGATCTCCGGGATCGGCACCAACACCGGCATCACCGGCGACGATCAGAACTTGGGTCCCTTCAACATTGGTTTCGCCTTCCCGTGGTATGACGGAGCGTACTACAACTCGCTGCGCGTCTGTTCAAACGGGTGGGCGTCGTTCACATCCACCAGCACCGCTTATACCAATGCGCCCATCCCCAGCACGGCGGAACCCAATCACCTACTGGCGCCGATGTGGGATGATCTCTATCCGCCCGGAGGCGGGACGATCTGGTATTACTACGATTCCGCAAACTCCCGCTTCATTCTGGAGTTCGACAACGTGATGTCTTACTCGTCGCCGCGCACGCCGCAGAAGTTCGAGATGATTCTCTATCCCAACGGCGACATGGACTTCGTCTATCATACCATACAGGCGCCCTGCATCAACGCCAACACGGTGGGGATCGAGAATGGGACGGGGACGGAAGGCATTCAAGTGACCTACAACGGCTCCGGGCCGCTGGAACCCGCATCCGGCACCGCCATCCGCGTCTTCTCGGTGGCGCAGGGTGTGCCGGACGTATCCGTCACGATGACGCCTTACGGCGCTCCGATTCAGATTCCTGCGAACGGGGGCACGTTCAACTACAACATCGCGGTCGCCAACAACGGGACGTCGCAGGCGACGTTCCAGGTCTGGTGCATGGTGACACTGCCGAACGGATCATCTTACGGTCCCGTGTTAGGTCCGGTCAACGTGACCGCTCCGGCGGGATTCAGCGCAAACCGCGACCGCACGCAGACCGTGCCGGCGTCGGCGCCGGCAGGCAACTATGTCTATCACGGGATCGTCGGCATCTATCCGAGCACCATTTGGGATCAAGACAGCTTCAACTTCGTGAAGCTGACGACGGGCGACGGGGTGCCTCTGGAAGGCTGGGGCAACAGCGGAGAATCCTTCGACGATTGGTTTGCGCCGTCGCAGGAAGCTCTGCCGGATGCTTTCGCGCTGGATCAGAACTACCCTAATCCTTTCAATCCGAGGACGACGATCCGCTACTCGCTGCCCGAAACCGCTTACGTGAAGCTGGCGGTGTACGATCTGCAAGGAAGACTGCTGGCGGAACTGGTTCAGGGGATGAGGGAAGCCGGCATCCACGAGGTGACTTGGGATGCATCCCAGCATGTCTCCGGTCTCTACTTCTGCCGCATTCAGGCGGGTGATTTCCACGCCGTGAAGAAGATGATGCTGGTGAAATAGGTGGCGTGTGATCCATTCGGTAATGAGGGGCGCGGTGATGCCGTGCCCCTCTTTTTTCGAAAGTCTCGAAAATCCTTGCTTTCGCGGCGGAGGCGGTCTATATTATCATAGCTTTGCATTCATTTTGCGGTGTGGTTGTATCCTGGCTGTCGGCAGAAAGGAGGCTCTGATGTATCTGGTGGACTTGCGCAATAATATCATTCACGATTTGTCCTGTCCGCGCTACGAGTGCCACATTCAGAAAATTCCGGCGGATCAGAGCAAGAAGGTGTACACGTTGGAAACCGTCAAGCGCATGTGCGATTCGAATCACATCCCCCGTTTTCAGGGTTGTCAGTGGTGCATGCCCGATTACTATCTTTTCGATATGAACAAGATTTACTGAGCATTCATTCATACCGCCGGGCTCTGCGGCAAAGATGCGAATGCGACTTCGTTTCGAAACCTCCGCTCCGTTTGCCGGCGCGCCGCTCGCTGATAGAACCCTCATCCCGCCATCAATCTCCGAGAACAGCCGTAAAACCTGTGCGTTTCTGGGGATCCGAGCAACTTACATTCAAACCGATTCTCATCATAAAGGATCAGATGGATCAAGACAGTCATACTCATCCGATCAACCGTCTCAGCCGGGAGGTGAGTCCATATCTGTTGCAGCACTCTCAGCAGCCGGTGGATTGGCAGCCCTGGGGGGATGAAGCCTTTGCGGAAGCAAGGCGTCTCGATAAACCCGTCTTCTTGTCCATCGGTTATTCCGCCTGCCATTGGTGTCATGTGATGGCGGAAGAATCTTTCGAAGACCCGGAAGTAGCCCGACTGCTAAATGAGACGTTCGTCAATATCAAGGTGGATCGGGAGGAACGGCCGGATGTGGACGGGCTGTATATGTCGGTCTGCCAGGCGCTGACCGGCGGCGGTGGCTGGCCTTTGACGATCCTGTTGACTCCGGAACGGAAGCCGTTTTACGCCGGCACCTACTTCCCGAAAGAGACGCGTTTTGGGAGAATGGGGCTGTTAGATTTAATCCCTGCGATTCGCAAGGTCTGGACGGAACGGCGCGGCGAAGTGGAGAGAACCGCAGACGCCGTGGTGCAGACGGTGCAAGCAGTGAGGCGGACGCATTTGCCGCCGAAAGAGATGGACGAGAATACGCTGCAGACGGCTTTCCAACAGCTTGCGCAGAGCTTTGATGAAGTGCACGGCGGATTCGGCGGCGCGCCGAAATTTCCGATGGCGCACCATCTGCTGTTTCTCCTTCGCCGATGGAGGAGAACAGGAGACAACCGAGCTCTCCGCATGGTGGAAAAGACGTTGACCGCTATGCGTCGGGGCGGCATCTTCGATCAACTGGGAGGCGGTTTTCACCGCTACTCGACCGACGAGCGCTGGTTGATTCCACATTTCGAAAAGATGCTCTATGACCAGGCGTTGATATCCGAGGCGTACATCGAAGCGTATCAGGCTACCCGCAGGGAAGAGTATCGCGAAACGGCGCGGGAGATCTTCGCATATGTCCTAAAGAGGCTGAGCAGTCCGGAAGGGGGGTTCTTCACTGCGGAGGATGCGGACAGCGAGGGCGAAGAAGGAAAATACTACCTCTGGAAAGAGGCGGAAATTCGCAGCCTCTTGAGCGCCGAAGAGGCGGAAATCTTTATTCGATCCTATAATGTCAAATTGGAAGGGAATTTTCAGGATCCATTGCGGGGAACGGACGGAGGAGAAAACATTCTGCACCTCTGCGGATCCTTCGAAGAGACGGCGGTTGAGATGCGAATTCCGCAGCAGGAGGTGGAGCGATTGTGCGGGAGCGCCCGGCAAAAACTTCGCGAAGCGCGGAGGCTGCGGATCCCGCCGCATCGGGACGACAAGATTTTGACCGATTGGAACGGATTGATGATCGCCGCGCTGGCGAAAGGGGCGGTTGTCTTCGCAGAAGCGGAATATCTGGAAGCGGCGCAGCGCAGCGCCGCATTCATCAAAGCGAAGCTGACCACGCCGAACGGACGGTTGCTACATCGGTATTGCCGGGGAGAAGCCGCCGTCGCGGGCAATCTGGATGACTATACTTTCTTCATATGGGGACTTCTGGAACTGTATGAAGCCACCTTGGATGATTGTTATCTCGAGGACGCAGTGCATTTTGAGGTGGACTTGTTTTCCCACTTTTGGGATGAAGAAGGCGGCGCATTTTTTTTCACGGCGGACGATGGCGAGACTCTGCTTTTCCGGCGGAAAGAGTTTTACGACGGCGCAGTTCCTTCCGGCAACTCGATCGCGTTGATGAATCTCTTAAAGCTGGCTCGAATCACCGGGGATGCAGAGCTGGAGGCGAGAGCCGCTGCGTTGATGCGGGCGGGGGCGGACAGCGTGCGGAATCATCCGCCAGGGCACACGCGGTTTCTGATCGGCGTTGATTTTGCGCTGGGACCTACGATGGAGGTGATTGTGGCGGGTCAGTCCGGCGCACCAGAAACCCGGAAGATGCTGAGCGCTGTCCGCGGCGTCTATCTGCCGGAGAAGGTGTTGATTTTTCGTCCCATGGAATCCGCATCGCGGATTCAGAGATTCGCGCCGTATCTCGAGAACTATCGGAGTGTGAACGGCGAGACGGCGGTGTATCTCTGCACGAACTATTCCTGTCGCGCTCCGTTGACAAGCATGGATGCTGTGGTAGCGGCGATGGAGAGCTTTGCACCTGTGCGATCGGATCAATTCGGGCGTTTTGAAGTAAAAGAGTGAGCAGAATTGCGAAGATGTCGTAATTTTGTCCATACGAGTTTCACAGCAGTGCGATGACAATAGGAATATCATATCGGATTGAATTGGAAAATCGGGAAACATCATGGATGCGGAACAGAGAACAACGGGGCTGATGACGCTGACACCGACTCAGTCGAAGAAGCTCATCGCCGAGGCGGTGGCGGTGCATCCGGCAGTGCGCCGCGCCTGGGAGGCCGGCACCATCGTCATCGGGCTCGGAACCACCAACGCCCACGTGGCTTCGCGGCTTCTGGGGCGAGAAATTGATGAGGTGAAATATTCGGCGGGGATCGTGCGGGGCGGAGAGCTGGATGTCAATCCGCCGGAAAACCGCCTGCCGGCGATCATCATTCGGCGGGGCCGGGAAATCCGGGCGGAGGTATCGGATGTGCTGGCGGATTTTGGGCCGGACGATGTGTTGATCAAGGGCGGCAATGCGGTGGATGCCGAAGGCGTAGTGGGCGTATTAATGGCGTCGCGGGAAGGTGGGACCATCGGAAAATCGTTGGGAATAGTAAAAGCTCGGGGATCCTGTCTCTTGATGCCGGTGGGATTGGAAAAACTGATCCCTTCGGTGCAGGATGCGTCGCATTATCTGGGAGTAGATCGGGTGCGGGTATCCACCGGCGAGAAAGTGGGCTTGATGCCGGTCGTAGGCGCAGAGGTGATCAGCGAATTGCAGGCGCTGAAAATCCTCGCAGGCGTTCGGGCGATACTGGTGGCTTCCGGCGGGTGGGGGGACTCGCAAGGGTCGGTGACGCTGGCGGTTTCCGGACAGCTTCCCCAGGTGGAAAGAGCCATTCAGTGGGCTCAATATGTCAAAGGTCGCCGTTCCGGCAAACCTGTGTGAGAGCCGCTGAGCAACCCTCTTGAAAGTGCGGGAGTCTAAGGGGTAAAGCGAGGTATTGTTTTGGAGGGTTCTATGCATTCCCATTTTGAGGCGCTCAGGATTTTGAAGGATCACAGCATCCCGTATCATCGAGGGGTAGAAGATGCGTTGACGCTGCTGCGCCGCAGCGAGATTGATCTGGATATGCTGCGGCGGCTGGGATTTCGAATCAGCCGGCGAATCGGGGGACAGTTGGTGGTGAACTACAAAGGTTATCGCTTCGGATTGATCGTATAGTGCAAGGCGTTTGAGCATATAGAACAAAAAAACCGGACTAATGTCCGGTTTTTTTGTTCGAAGACAAGAAGAAGCGTATCCATGAGAATCAGCGAGTAACCTCGAGGGGAGGGAAAGAGTCGCAAAAGCGGAGGTGGAGGACCCCGCCCCGGGGATCGTAGCGAGCCTTTCACCTCCCACTCGACTGGATGACCCGCACTTAAATGAAAGCAAATGTGATGCCGAAATTGTAATCTATTACAAATTGAATGTAATTAAATCGTTACGAATTAAGTAAATTTCCCGCAATGCCGTTTAACTGCATCATTTATGAGGCAGTGCAACATCTTCTAAGCAAATTTCATCATGTTGATCGCTATTCGTTTTAATGCCGCATAAACAGCGACCTTCCAGAAAGCGATTTGCAAGAGTTTCTGAATCATACATAGAAAGCGCGCCAGCCCTTAAATATCTCTCGAATTCCTTGCCTTTTGCGGATCGAAGGTTTAATTTTTGTTTATTCTGGTGTAAAGGCAGGTTTTCATTTTGCTGAATCATGACACAGAAACCACCTCGGTCTGAAGACGCGCCGAAGATCGCCTGCGCGCAAGACATTGAGGTCATCGCTATAAGCGACAATCTCTGGAAGGTGCGCCTCGTCATTCCTTCCGTGGATATTTCCGACCGAGAGATGGTGATTCGCGCGCGCGGCGCGAAGAAAAAGATCGCTGAAGAGTATCATGTCCCCATTGAGCTCTTGGAATTCCGCGAGGTGCTCAGCAAAGAGACGACCTATATGGGAGTCATCGCGACGATCAGCATCGGACGGATTGAGGTGGGCAAGGGGAAGATGGTGTTGCGGACGAATCCTTTGAAGGCGCCCGGCGGGGAATTGTTCGCCGATATGGTGGCGCATTTGGATTTTTATTATCTAGATGAATTCGATCAGCCGGTCACGATGGAAAGGCTTCTGTCGTTTTTGGATCGGAACAAGGTGTCTCGAGAACTTTTGAATATGGAGGCATTGCGGGAAGCGCTGGAGAAGGTGACGCGGGAGCGAAGCTTGGTCGAGCGCCTTGAGATTGCACGCGGGCGTTTTCCATCCAAGGGGACGGATGCGGAGCTGGAGTACACTTTTTACACGGAACCGGGAGAATCGCTGGATTTGACGGAATATCGCCAGAGCCGCAAGGTGAAGGAGGGGGATATCTTATGCCAGAAAATTCCGGCTCGGGACGGGAAGGAACCCGGTGTCAACATTCGGGGCGAAACCATTCTGCCGTTGAAAGGGATTGATTTCACTCTGGTGGCGGGAGACGGCGCCAAATTATCGTTGGACGGGAACCGAATTACCGCCGCTCAGGACGGGCTGGCGGTGATGACCCGCACCGTCAAGCGCATCTACACTGCTGCGGGCAAGAAGATCGTTCCGGATACGATTGAAGTCAAGGTGATGCCGATCCTCACCATCCGCAGCGAGGCGCCGATTAAAATCGCCGTGAACGAATCGGTCGAGATCAGCGGGAATCTGAAGGAAGGGAGCGCGATTCAGTCGTCCGGCGAAATATTTTTGGAAGGGGACATCGAAGGGAAAGTGAGGGTGATCGCGGGGGCGGATGTCGTGGTCAACGGGGAGGTGCAATCATCCGAAATTCTATCCGATTCGTCAGTGTTAGCAGCGAAGGATATCCGCGACAGCAATATCAGCGCGCGGCAGACGGTGGAAGTCCGGGGGGTAGCCGAAAACTCCAATATAGAAGGTGAGAACGTCAAGATCGGGGAGTCGGTGGGATCGCGGATATTCGCCGCGGAAAATGTGCAGGTGAACAAGACCGGCAACGATGCGAACGGTCGAAAGACAACCATCAGCGTCAACAAGAAGAAGTTCTATGCGAAGCAGATCCAGGCGGATTTAAAGACGATTGACAGCATGGCGACCAGTCTGGATCGCATTCAAGATTTCTTCGGGAAAGATTATATGGAGCGTTTGCAGCAGGCGAATCTGCAGAAAGTTTTTTTGGAAGAATTGGAGCGTTTGCGGTCCCGCGGATTCAAGAAATTGAATGAAAACCAGATCAGTTCACTGAAAAAGCTGTTGGGGGCGGTGAAGCCGTTGAACAATGCCTTGAACGAAAAAATCAACGGGCTCAGCGTCATGCAGCGCAAGGTGAACGAGACCGATGCGGAAAAGCCCATTGTCGTGATTCGAGAGAAGATACAGGATCCGATTGATGTGACGATAGACGAGGTGACGCAAACGATTGAGCCCAGCGAAAGCGGCATGATCATCACCGCTACAAAAGACGGGAACTTGATCACCAAGCCTCTGCCGGAAAAGGTAGCAGAGGACAAAAAAGAGGAACCAGCCGAGGAACCGGCGGAAGGGGAATCTGAATGATCTTGAATTCCTCAAGAATTGTGGGGATCGGCGAACGATGCGGATGCGGGCATTCCGACAGGCGGTGATATGAGAAAGAAAAGGCTCACCCTGTTAATCGTCGAAAACAGCCCTGATGATATGGAGATCCTGCGCCGTCAATTCGAGACGGTTCGGGGCTATGATTTCCGCATCTTATTTTCCTCAAACAGCAAGGAAACGCTTCAAATTCTGCGCAGAGGAGGCATCCACCTGCTCTTCATCAATTATCGTCTGGTCGGCGCGAGCGGACTGGATTTATACCGCAGGATACGGGTTTCCGGTTTTGAACAGCCGGTCATTCTGTTTACAGACGTCGGCGATGAGCGGCTGGCGGCGCGGGTTATGCGCGAAGGGATCAGCGATTATTTGGTGAGAGCGGATCTCAATCCTCACTCATTGAAGCACTCGGTGCAATACGTGATAATGCGTTATGAGAACGAGCGGAGGCGCAATCAGATCGAGCAGGAGTTGGTGCGGTTAGCCAGGACGGACGAATTGACGGGATTTTACAACCGCCGTTATTTCCTCGAATGTCTGCATTATGAGATGCAGCGTTCGCGGCGGAGCGGATCCCCGCTTGCCCTGCTCATGATTGATCTCGATCATTTCAAGAGGATCAACGACCGTTACGGTCATATCATGGGGGACATCGCGATGTCCACGACGGCGAGGATCATCAGTGAACTGCTCCGCAATACGGATATTGCCGGGCGCTACGGCGGGGAGGAGTTCTGCGTGCTTCTGCCGGATACCAGCCTTTCCGGCGCGCGGGTGATCGCGGAACGGATGCGGCAGCACATCGAAAGGGAAGAATTCCCATCTTCGGGAGGGGCGTCGTTTCACGTGACCTGCAGCATCGGCATCGCGGTGCTGGAACGCCGCATCGGCGATGTCGCCGCATTCATCAAGCAGGCGGACGACGCGCTGTATCAGGCGAAATCTTCCGGGCGGAATCTGGTTGCACCTGTGCAGGAAAACGCCAAGCAACCAACGAAGCGGGCCGGGAAAGCGGTGGGTGAGCGAAAAAGGCGTTCTGCAACGGTTGCGGAGCCGGTGAGCGCTCCTGCCGTGATGGCGGAGAAGATTCGAGATTCGTAGAGCTTCGGGGGGGCTCATTCTCAAAGAAAAGAGGGCGCGTCGATGCGCCCTCTTTTATTACGTGTTATGCTTTGTGGCCGGTTATTTCAGCAGTAACATCTTCCCCACAGCGACGAAATCGTCCGTCTTCAGCCGATACCAGTAGATTCCGGAAGAAAGCCGGGAGGCGTCGAAATTCACCTGATGATTCCCCGCCGCCTGAGGACCTGCGAAGATCACCTCCACCTGCCGTCCTCTGACGTCGAAGACGCTGAGTTCGACCTGCGCCGCATGCGGAAGAGCATAGGGGATGATCGTCGTCGGGTTAAAGGGGTTGGGGTGATTCTGTCCGAGATCGAATTTCGCCGGCAGCACGCCGACGCCGGGATCCGCGACACCCGTCGTGGGCTCCATCACCGTGCGGACGAAGAAGTCGTAATCGGACGGCGTGAAGGTGGATCCGTCGGTCGAGAAGAAGTGCGAATCCCCTTGCAGATGCCGCGAACCGGTGATCTTCGCGCCGGTGGCGGAATTGACCACTTCCAGCCAGACCCAGAAATCGGTGCGGTTGTTCTGCAAGTAGGTCACATTGCTCAGGTCGAAGGACTGCCACTGCGGCGCGATGAGGGTCACATCCGCGTCAAACTGGTGCGTTTCGGGTCCGGGCGCTTGAGCCGTGCCCGCTTCGAAGATGTGCACGCGGATCTGGCCGGTGTTGTTGAAGAGCGCCTTCAGGGTGACAGCGCGCAGGGAATCCACGACTCCGTCAGAGAGCGGCGTGAAGCGGACGCAGGCTCCCGTGCCGGACGCGAATTCGAAGTAGTTGTAAGAAGGCAGATAGCTGTACTGCCGGTTGTCGTAGCCGAACTCGAGGACGTTCGCATTCGTGATTTCAATGATGCCGGCGCGGGTGGTGTCGTTGCTGGGATCCAGGTCGTTGGAAAGCGCGGTGTAGGCGTAGGTGTTATACGAACCCGCGGCGGGCGTCCAGCTGAATGTGATGGTCTCGGTATTCCCGGGCGCAAGAGACGGGAAAGGTTCGATGGCGATGGGGCTGCCGCTGCCCAGACGCCAGTAGAGGGGAATGGAGTTCTCCATCTGCATCCCCATATTCGCCACGTCCACGAATCCATGCAGCTGCGGGAAATATTCGGAAGTGGGCATCGGGATCCAGAGGTTCTGAGTGGCGGCGTCGTGGTTGGGGATCAGGTCATAGGAGACCGTGAAGTTGTCCACGAAGAGACCGGCGCCGTTGTAGCTGTCATTGTTGGATTTGAAAAGGATTCGAATCTGGATCGTATGTCCGGCGTAGGGGGAGAGGTTGATCATCTGTCCATCTACGTTGGAGAAGAGGCTGTAGTTGCCTGGAGCCTGAATCCAGACGCGGTTGGGGCCGCCTTGATCCCAGGGGTTGGAGTAGTAGTACCAGTTGACTCCGTTATCCGGACTGATCTGGACAGTCCAGTAATCCATATTGGGCCAGCTGTAGGGGCTGCCCTGGTTGATGGATCCGTAAATGTAGAAGTCTGCGAAGATCCTCGCGGTGTCCGCCGAGATGTTCTCCAGATCGATGCGGGGAGTGATGACCGCGTTGTAGAGGCCCTGCGGATAGCTCGTAGAAGTCTGCGAGAGGCGCATGACGTGGGTTCCGGAAGGGGGCGGCGGCGTGGAAACCTGTTCGATGTGCCAGAAGTTCCCCACGTTGCCCATGCCGGAGACGGCGTCCATTTCCCGCGGAATCGCCAGACCTTCGCCGTTGTTCAGGAGATAGGTCATCGTTCCTCCGTGGACGTTGATGTTGTCCACGAAGAAGCCGGTCAGGTTGCTCTGATTTCGTGTGCACACTTCCTCGTCCGAGGCGAGAGCGAAGCGCAATTTGACGGTGGCGGAAGTGTAGTCGGCCATGCTGGCGGTCACGTGCACCCAGGATCCCGGCGCAGAACCACCGGAAAAGCCCGCCCAGCCGGGGATGCCGGTGCCGAATCCCCAGGTGACGCCGAAGCTGCCCAGACTGGTGGCGCTGTAGGGGGGGGTTTGCACGGGGAGCACCGACCAGGTGACTCCGTCATCCGTGGAGACCCAGACGTTGGCGCCGTCCCAGCCGTTGTATCCCGGGGGATATCCGCCGGTAAGACCTTCGATCGCCCAGAAGGCGTCGAATTCGAGAATCGGATTTACCGCTCCGACCATATTCATCGTGGGGGATTCCAGATACTGCAGCCAGCTGTTGTCGTAGCCGTTCAGCAGAGTATCGCCCACCCACCAGGACATCCCGGATCCGCCGTGTGCATTGAAATCGTCTTTATGCCAGGAGGATTGGCCTGTGTAATCCACGGTTCTCCAGCCGACGGCTCCCGATTCGAAATTTTCGAAGAAGAAGATTTCATCCGTCGCATCGGCGGATCCGCCGGTGTTGCCGACGAAAGAAGGGAAAATAGCCGACTCGGCAGAAGAGGATAAAGTCATGGGGGTGAGGTTTTCGGGCGCGGCGATAGCGAAGACCGCACCGACGAAGAGGATGAAGAAGAGAGAAAAAACGCGTACCATGGTGCCTCCATGAGGATAATGAGTTCGAAGTGATCAGTTCCAGGGAATTCCGATTGAATGCACCCTTTGTAAAGCAGGAATCATTAGATTTACGTTCAATATACGAAAGAGGAATCAACGAAGCAAGCGAAATTCTTTGCATTCTATTTTCAAATCTATGTGTCGGGAAAGAAGAAGATCAAGAGAATTTCCCGATTCTCTGTCGCTTCGAACCCTTATCGCCGCTGGTTGCCCTGGAACTGCGCAGTGTTGATCAAGCAACGCAGGGGCGGGTGATCACCCGCCCCTGCGGTCAGTGTGATTCCACCTACTTCATGAGCACCATCTTGCCGACGGCGTTGTGATTTCCGGCATTCAGACGGTAGAGATACACGCCGGAAGACAGATTTGAACCGTCGAAGATGATTTCATGAGATCCCGCTTCGAGCCAACTGCTGGAAAGAGTGCCGACGACTCGTCCCGTGAGATCATAGACTGTCATCGTGATCTGCGCGGCTTCCGGCAGGGAGAACGAGATGGTTGTGGTGGGATTGAACGGATTCGGATGCGTGCCCTGCAGAGCGAATTCCGATGGGACATTCGCATCGTTGCGCTCCATCCAGGCGTCGAATCCTTCGCCGTAGTTGCTCCAATCCGGCACGTTCGATCCGTCGCCGGTGGACAACTTGGTGAAGTTGAACCCGCTCGAATTCCAGATCGTGTTGGGGTAAACACCCACACGTCCTTGATAGAGGTACACTCCCGCCGGTGCGCTGCCGGGGATGGCTTGGGTGCGCTGGCGGGTGATGCTGGCGCCCGCGGGCAGCGTCAGGTTGATGGGTCCCAGTACCGGACCGTACCAACTTCCGTTGGGCAACTGCACCATAATCCAAGCGGCGAAAGACTGCGTCGAGGATTCGTTGTTGTTGACGCTGACGTTGAAGTTAAAGCTGCCGCCGCTCGCCGGAATCTGAATGGGCGGGTTGATGGGCGTCATCGTGATGGTGACGTTCGGCGGGGCGCCGGCTTGGCTGATTCTAGCGCGGATCATCGGATCGGAGGTTTCCAGGTTGCGGAACGCCGACCAGACGCCCGTGTATTCCCAAGCCTGGCGGGAGCCGATGTTGTCCGTGTTGTCGGTGCCCAGAGGCATCGTCAGGGTGTCCACCATCTGCCAGGAGAGGTAGAAGCCGCCGTTTTGGATGATGACCGGCGGGGTTACGCCGATGCGATACCAGGCGGATGTAGGCGTCGTCACGTTCTGCGAGAAGAGAACGGTGCCCGGCGTGCCGTTGGGTCCGTCGTCATCTAGGATCTGCGCCGTGAAAGGTGATGTACCCGTTCCGGTGCAGTAGAACTTGATGGTGTCGATTTGAACCGGATAGACGGGCGGCACGAAGTGCTGTCCCAGACCGCCGTTTCCACCGATCCAGCTCCAGCCTTGTTCGGATGTGCCGTCATCGTAGAGCAGGTCGCCCGGCAGAGTGATGACGCGGGTTTCCGTCTGTTTCAGGTCGTTGCTGGGATTCTGGTCTCCAACCAGAGTGACCGTGATCTTGGTCAGATACTGACCCGTTGTTGCGGGTGTCCAGTTGGGGGAGAAGGTTACATCCAGTTCGGCACCTGCTGCCAGAGGTCCTCGCGTGACAGTCTGATTGTACACGACACCGCCTCCGACCTGCTGAATCGAGCAGTTGACCTGGAAGGTGTTTTCCAACTGATTGCCGACGTTCTTCACTCGGCCCCAAGGAGTTACCGCCGTGCTGGCGATCACGAAGAAGCCTTCGGAGTTGGCGTTGGCGGCGGCGACGGAAGCCATGTCATGAGCCACATAGGAAGTCGTGGCGGGATAATCGAAGTAAACTTTGTAGTTGGACGGGGGATACGAATCGAAGGAGTGCAGCAGACCCACCTGACCGTTGGCGTTTTCGATACCGATCAGGATGTCGTTATTGGAGACCGTGCCCTGCTGCGTCCCGTACTGGAAGCTGATGGAGCTATCCAGACGGCTCATAATCACTTGGAAGGTGTGCGGACCATCAATGACGCCAGGACCGACCCAGGGGTGCACGTTGATGAAGGAGACCACGCAGCTGTCGGCGTTGTTCCAGCGGTACACCAAGCCTGTTCCGGAGGGAACGCCCGGATACCAGTCGGCGATATAGACCGCGAGGAAGTCGTTCGGCGCGCCCCCCAGGGGAATCGTCGTCGGGAAGGGCTGAGCCATATTGTAGGGCGTGCCGAATTTGATGTAACCGTTGGAGCCGATCCAGTATTGGGTGACATCATACCAGTAGTAGTGGAAGGGGAAGCCAATGGGGAAAGGTCCCACGTAGTTATCATCCCCTAGTCCCGTTACCAGGGTGCCGGTTGCGGTGATGTCTTTCCAGGCGTAGGTCGGGCCGCCGGGTTCATTGGAGTCGATCCAGGTGTAACCGTACGCATCCGGACCGCCGGTTGCGTCGATTCCGGGCGGGATAACGGCGCCCCAGTCTCCCAACGGGACGCCGGCAAACGTCAACCCGGTTGTGAACAGAACGAGCAAAAAGCTTAAAACGGTGCGTCGCATACTCGCCTCCTTGTTTGGTTTTTTGTGGAAAAAATAGTCCCGGGCAATCCCCCCAGGACTTGTTTTAGATCGGGATAAACCAATCGAAGCATTTAGGATTAGAAATTTACATATTTTTTTCAGGAAAAGCAAGAGTTTTTTTTCAGCTCCTGCTTTTTTATGCATGACAGCGCGCGAGGTTTATCCTACCGGCTTTCTGCCGATATTTTAAATACGAATGGTCTGGATAGAGGTTTGCGGTGAGGTGCAGAGAAGCTAACATCTTTTTCATGTGAGAAATGTTGACCTCAGCGTTTTCACGTCGTCAGTTAGGTGCCGACGGTTCCTGAAAATTTCAAGTGAACTCATTTTCAATACGACCCCTGGATTCACGCCAGGGTCATATCGCCGGGATCCCCGAATTCCGTCCCGGAATGTCCGCTGAAGATGAAACCGATTAACGTGCAATCCAGGCGGCCGCCTCCGACCCAATCCGGGAGGGGCTGAGATACCAGGACGCATCGCCGGGGTTGAAGATTCCCACGATTCCCCCGCGTACGTGGGGGTGGAGATCTTTTGCGACTTTCCCGTGCCGGAAGGAACCACGAAGGTGGTGAATGCCCCGATGCTGGTTTCCCCGCGCAGGCGAGGAAATCCCGGGATCATTCGCGCAGGAAACCGGTCGGTTCCTGTCAAAAAAATGATGGATGCCTCGGAATTTGTTCGAAACCGATTGCTTTTTCCAGAGGGTCTGATTATTCTAATTCTCACTTCAGCCGGAGGCAATTATGACGCCGAGTTCTCTTCCTCCCCATGTGGTGATTGTAGATGACGATCCCGAGATCCTATCGCTGCTCAAAGATATTATCAGGGAGTACGGATGCCGCGTCACCGCGCTGGATTTGGGTGACGCCGCGTATCGCGTCTTGCAGGCAGGTGGAGTGGATCTGTTGATCACCGACCTGATGATGCCGGATATAAACGGCTTCGAGCTTCTGGCGAAGGCTCAGGATGTGCAGCCGGATCTGCCCGTGCTAGTGATCACTAGTTCGCAGTCGGTTCAGGATGCCGTGCGGGCTTTGAAGCAGGGCGCTCTCGATTACCTGCAGAAACCTTTCCAAGTAGATGAATTGCTGCACACGATCGAGAAGGCGCTGGAAATGGGAAGGCTGCGCAGGGAGAGTCGTCTGTTGGCGGACGAGCTGGCGAAGCCCTATCGTTTCGAGAACATCGTGGGGGATGACCCTCGCATGCAGGCGGTGTATGCTTTGATCCAGGATGTGGCGGGCACCAATACTTCCGTGCTGATCGAAGGGGAAAGCGGCACCGGCAAGGAGTTGATCGCTCAGGCGATCCACTACGCCAGCCCGCGATCGCGCCGTCCTCTGGTCAAGGTCAATTGTGTGACTCTGTCGGAGTCGCTGCTGGAAAGCGAGCTCTTCGGACATGAAAAGGGCGCTTTCACCGGCGCCATCACCGCCAAGCGGGGGCTGTTCGAAGTGGCGGACGGCGGGACTCTGTTCCTGGATGAAATCGGCGAGATGTCGCTTTCCACGCAGGTCAAACTTTTGCAATTTCTGCAGGACGGCACCTTCCGACGGGTGGGCGGGACTCAGAATCTGGAAGTGGACATACGGGTCATCGCCGCCACGAACCGGGATTTGAAGGCGATGGTGGCGCAAGGGTCGTATCGCGAGGATCTCTACTATCGCCTTCATGTCTTTCCCATTTCGCTGCCGCCACTGCGCGAACGGAAGGGCGACATACCCAAATTGGCGAGACACTTCTTGCAGAGGTTCACGCAGGAGATGGGCAAATCCATCCGGGGATTCACACCTGCGGCGCTGAGCATACTGGAGCGACATTCTTGGCCGGGCAACGTCCGCGAACTAGAGAATGCCATCGAACGGGCGGCGGTATTGTGCAAGGGTCCGCAGGTGGATGAAGACACCTTATCGTTTCTGAAACCGGTTCAAGCTTTACACTCTGAAATCGAGACTTCTGAAAGCGTAGTAGCGTCTCTGCAGGAGAGGGTGGACGCCTTCGAGAGGAAGCTGCTGAAAGAGGCGCTGGATAGCTGCAACGGCAATCGCTCTCAGGCGGCGCGCCGGTTGGGCATCAATCGCACGACGCTGTTGGCGAAGATGAAAAAATTCGGCATTGTTGCGGCGGTGGAGTCGGAGTGTGAGACGGTGGGATGATGAAAGAATCTTCTATCGGAGTCTGCCTGCTTTTTTAGCACTTTTGTAACGTTCCAGAGCGAAGATCCGCCCGGCGCCTGCAGCGAAGGGAATAGAGTGGAACGTTCCCTCAGCATCAGAGAATCTCTCATCTGTGTATAGGTCGCGCAGAACGGCGCCAGAGACGACGGAATCCAGCTTGATGCTGATGTGGCGGTCGCCGTCGGTGCGGCGGTTGACCACGATCAGGAAGGTGTCGTTCTGGGCGTTGTGGAACTGCCCCACCTCGATGTAGCTCTCCCCCGCCGGATCGTCCTCGCAGTAGATGCTGTCCACGAAGCCCGGGAAGTCGGTCCTGCCGAAGGCGCAGTAGGCGGTGTCCCGCTGCAGGGTCTGGAGGACGTTTCCCACCGCGTCGAGCTGGGTAAAGACGTCGCGCACGGCTTGGTATTTGGAGAGGAAAGGTTCATAGTCGTGTCGAAAGTCCGAATCCACCAAGCCGGAATCCGTCCAGAGGCCTCCTGCATCTCTTTGGGAAACATATAAGTAGTATCCGATCCCTTTTGCCCCATGCGCCAGAGCCATCCAAGCTTGAGCGAGAATCTCCGCGCGAGTCGGATTTCTTCGCTGCTCGTTCAAATTATAATGAGCCTGGCATTTCCAGTACCACGCCAGAGTATCCTGACATGCTTTCCGCGCTTTTTCCAACGAGTCTGCCAGCGCATTCAATTCGGACTGGTCTCCTACGGAAACTCCCACCTTAAATGGGTAAGCATACCCCCAGAGAATGGAAGGGGATCCCGTTTTCACGAAATGATCGAAATGGCGATCCCTCGGATGATGAGAAATAAAGGCGCAGCCTGGTTTATGATTTTGGTTTCTTAATGTAGAGTTTATCCAATGGTGCGCCGTGAAGGTGATGCGCGCCGGTGTGTTGCCCATACCCCAATAGGCCAGGGTGTCGCCGCAGAGAGCTTCCAGCGAATCGCACTGTTCTGCAATGACCGCCAGCAGCGAATCGCGGGTGGAGGGTTCTTCCAGCAGATAGCCCCGTTCCAGATCCATAGTGCGGATCCAGTCCACCCAGACGTCGCAGGCGCCGGTCCAGATGAAGCGGTAGAAGACGAAGCGGAAGTCGCCGGCGTGCGCGGCATCTTCGAGATGGTAATACAGGGTGTCGTCCAGGGTGAAGGTGTGGAACTCATTGGAGGAGGGGAATTGGTTCGTCGTGACGCAGAGCGAATCCACCCGCGCCGTCCAGACGCTGTCGTGCTGGTCGAGAGTATCGTAGTAGGAGTATTCCAGGATCCAGCGGAAGACGGTGTCCTGCGGCTGCAAGCCGGCGACGTCGGCGCGGACGCGCAGGCGGTGGCGATAGAGCCGGTATTCGGCGTGGTCTTGATCGGGGACGTTCATCCACTCTTTCTCCAGCCCGCATTCGTTGCTGCCCCCCAGCACGTGGTTAGGCCCCTTGAGGCAGCTGCCGGGAGAATCCTGATGTAACCGGAATTTCCAAGAGGAACCTGAAGGCCAGGGTTGTGCCGGATCCAGCACCCCCCCGAAATGGCAGAAGTCGTAGTAGATCTCACCAGCATTATTCCAACTATTAATCGCCGTGACGGAATCCATTTCCGCCTCATACTGCATATATTGGCCGTAGGAGAAGTCTTCCACCTGGTAACGGGGGCCGAAGCCGCTGTAGAGCACCGCCTGCAGGTCGTAGCGCCCGAGGGTGTCGAAATAGGCTTGCAGGTCTGCGTAGTCGCAACGGAAGTTGACGATGAGATTCGCCCGCAGGTCCGCCAGATCGGAGTAAGACCACTGGCCTAGGTTCGGGGGGCCGGTCAGCATGCGGGGGAAGTCGCTGCCGGTGAGGGAGCCGTAGGTCAGGAAGCAGGCGAAGAGGGCGGCGGCGCCGAGCGCGGCGCAGGCGCGTGCCGCCCGCGCGGGGAAGGATGAGCTGCGTTTCATCATGACCTCCTGATTCGTTGGTTTGAACAGCGGAGATTAGGGATTTTCCGAATCATTTCAGCAACGCGAGCTTGCGGGTCTGGGAGTAGGCGTCCACCCGCATCACCAGCAGATAGACGCCGGCGGCGGCGGGGTGTCCGGCGTCGTTTTTTCCGTTCCAGGCGACGTCGTAGGCGCCTGGGGGGAGCGCCTTTCCAGCCAGCAAATCGCGGACTTTGCGGCCCTTCAAATCGTAGACCGCCAGGTCCACCGCGGAGGGCTTGCCCAGATCGAAGCGGATGGAGGTGGAGGCGTTGAAGGGGTTGGGGAAGTTCTGCTGCAGGCGGAACCAGCCCGGGTGGCGCTGCAGCTCCTCGGGTTCGACGGCGGGCAAGCCGTAGTCAATCCAGGTGGCGGGACCGCGGAAGAGATGAACCTGTCCCTGCCAGGGGTCGAAGAGGTCCCGTTCCCCGACCAGCAATTCGTCGCGGCCGTCGCCGTCTATGTCGCCGGCGGCGAGGCGATGGCCGAAATGGGTGTAGGGATCCCCGTAAATCAGGGCGTCGGGCTGCGTATTGGGGGTGCGGCTGCCCAGCCAGATGCGCACCAGGGCGTAGCCGGGTTCGCCGCCGGTTCCGGCGATGTCGCCCAGGCCGTCCCCGTTGAAGTCGCCGCAAGCCATGGTTTTATACGACAACGACGGGGTGACGCCATCCCATCTTTTCAGAAAGAGATCCGGCACAGCATCCATATCGGGACCGCCGAAGTACACCACATCCGAGTCATAATAGCCATAGCTGCTGGAATCGGGGAAGTGCCAGTATAATGCCAGATCGCTGTAGCCGTCGCCGTTGAAGTCGCGGCAGGCGGTGCCGATGCGATTGGCGGGGTATCCGGGGCCGAGGACCACGTCGGGCAGGGTGTCCATCGGGCTGCCGCCGAAATAGACGGCGATGGGGCCTTTTGCGCTGAAGAGCAGGATGTCGCTGTAGCCGTCGCCGTTGACGTCGCCCAAGCCGCTGATCTGCCCGCCGTACGGATCACTCGCCACCGTCCAGTCCGGAACCGTATCCAGCAGCGCGCCCCCCAAAAAGATAAAGACGTTGGCGTAATCATCGAAGTTCTGCAGAATCATAAAATCTTGGCCCCCGTCGCCGTTGACATCGCCGCTGCTATCCACTCTCCAGCCCACTTGGACGCCGGGTGAATCATAGGGGAACACCCAATCCGGAAAGGTGTCCAAGTCGGCGCCTCCGAAGAAGAGATCCACCCGCGAGATTTCGTTGTATGCCCCATAGAGCGTCGAGGTGATGGTGAAGTCAGCTACGCCGTCGCCGCTGACGTCGCCGACGTTTTTATCGTTGATGTCGTACATTACCCCGTAGTTTTCACCCTGTTTCGTATATGTCGGCGCTTCCGGGATCGCGGGACTGCCGAGATAGAGATAGTTTTTCCCGGTGTTGTTCCAGCCGGCGGATCCAATCAGCAAATCTTCGTAACCGTCGGCGTTGAAATCGCCGCAGCTCATGCCGACACCGAAGTAATTATCATATCCTTCGCCGTAATAGGTGGCCAGCAGCGTCATGGGGTTCTGGGCGGCGGGCAGCGCCGCCGCCAGGGCGAGGAGGAGGAGAATCGCGGTCTTCAGCGGAGGGCTCCTTTTTAGATTGACAGTTAGAAGAGAATATAGGTTCGCAACAGGAATAGTGCAAGTGCAAAATGTTGCGGATCTGGAGAGCGCATCCGATCATCGTTGAACTTTGCGAACGGATGGAACGAAAGAGGTCGTTATGTTGCGAGGCTGCTACTTCGCGGCAGGCTGCGTTATTCGTATCGCAATGCGTCTATGGGGTTCAGAGAGGCGGCTTTGCGCGCCGGATAGATGCCGAAGAACACACCGACCGCCCCGGAGAAGACGAAGGAGATCACGATGATCTGGGGATTGATGATGGCGGCGATTTCCGTGAAGCGATTGAGTCCATAAGTGATTCCGAATGCCAGCAAAATACCCGCAATGCCGCCCGTCAGACTCAAGACCACGGCTTCTGTCAGAAACTGCGTCAGCACATCGCGGCTGCGCGCGCCCACCGAGAGGCGGATGCCGATTTCCCGCGTCCGTTCCGTGACGGAGACGAGCATGATGTTCATGATGCCGATGCCGCCTACCAGGAGCGAAACGGCTGCGATCGAGCCTAACAGCATCGTCATAACCCGCGATGTTTCCGACGCCATTTCCGTGATTTCCGCCTGATCTTGGATGGTGAAGTCGTCGCTGTCGCCGGCGGGGATGCGGTGCGATTCCCGCAGGATGGCGCGCATCTCTTCTTCGGCGGTCTGAATCTGCTGGGGCGAAACGGCGCTGGCGTTGATCATATCCACCCAGCGCCCTCCTTTCAGGCGGTAGAGCACGGTGGTCGCCGGGGCGAGGATGACGTCATCCTGATCGTTGCCCAGACCGCTCTGCCCCTTGGCTTTCAGCACACCGATCACGGTGAAAGGCACATTGCGGATGCGGATCGGCTGACCGGCGGGGTCTTCCCCGGGGAAGAGGGCGTCGGCGACGGTCTTGCCGATCAGCGCCACTTTTTTGTTGGCGCGCACGTCGCGGTCTGTGAAGAATTCACCGTATTCGAGCTGCCAGTTGCGGATCTGGAAGTATTCGGGCGTGACGCCCTGAATGCCTGTGAACCAGTTTCCCTGTCCGCCGATGATCTGTCCTCCGGTGCGTATAACCGGCGATACCAGACTGACGTGCTGCGCTTCCTTGCGGATCTTCTCGACGTCTTCGAAGGTGAAGCGATTGAAGCTGCCGGCGCCTCGGCTGACGCCGCCCGATTGGCTGATTCCGGGGAAGACGATGATCAGGTTCGTCCCCAGAGAGTGGATGCCTTTTTCGATCACATCCTGCGATCCCTGACCGATCGCCACCATAACAATCACCGCGCTCACGCCGATGATGATCCCTAGGGAAGTCAGCAAGCTGCGCGTGCGGTTTTTTTGCAGGCTGCGAAAGGCGGCTTTGAAGAGGTTGGTGTAATGCAGCATCTTAAGCTCCAGTACCATCTTGCAACGTTTCCGGCACCGTTTCCTCCAGGTCCTTTCTGGCATCTCTGGGGTTTTCCACCGGTGCATCTCGGATGATCAAGCCGTCCTTCATCTGCACGATGCGCTTTGCATATTGGGCGATGTCGCGCTCGTGGGTGACCAGCACGATTGTGATCCCCTGATGGTTCAGATCCTGCAGGACGGCCATCAGGTCCATTGAGGCGCGGGTGTCCAAATTGCCGGTCGGCTCATCCGCCAGCACAATCGCGGGCTGATTCACCAGGGCTCTTGCGATGGCGACTCTCTGCTGCTGTCCGCCGGAGAGGCGGTTCGGTTCGTGATCCAGGCGGTCCGCCAAACCGACGCGTTCCAGCGCCGCCACCGCCGCTTCCCGTGGATTTTTGATTCGCCGAGTGCGGTCGTAGAATAACGGCAGTTCCACGTTTTCCAGAGCGGAAGTGCGCGGCAGGAGGTTGAAGCCTTGGAAGACGAAGCCGATCTTGCGGTTGCGGATGTCGGCGTATTCGTCGCGGCTTAAGGTGCTGACGTTTTCGCCGTCCAGGTAGTATTCGCCGGAAGTCGGCACGTCGAGGCACCCTAGCAGGCTCATCAACGTGGATTTCCCCGAACCTGATGCGCCCATCACCGCCACGAATTCGCCCTTCTCGATGCGCAGATCTATACCGCGAAGCGCGTGGACCGCCACTTCCCCCATATGGAAAGTTTTGGTGAGCTTTCTCGTTTCGATGACCATTATTTAGAATCCTCTCGGACCCGGCATCATGCGGTTTTGCGGCGCGCCGGCATTCTTCTGTTTCGTCTCAGCCGATTCCATCCCGATGATCACTTTCATACCTTCTTTCAGGTTCTTAGATCGGATGATCTCCGTGCGCGTCCCGTCGCTCATGCCGGTGACGACGGCCTCCATCTGCAGTTTTCCCTGCGGATCGAGATACCAGACGCGCCCCAGGTTGCTGGACCCGGCGCCGGATGAAGATCTTTGCCGGGGTGACGCAGCGGGGGAATGTCCTTCGCCTGAGCTATCGGGAGCGCTGCGTTTGCGGAATTCGGCGAGTGCCTTTTCGTCCGGCTGAAAGCGCAGAGCGGCGTTGGGGATCAACAGAGCGTTTTGCGCTTTGTGGATGATGAAGTCCACGGTGGCAGTCATCCCTGGTAGCAGAAGACCTTCGTCGTTGGACGCGGTGACGACTACGGTGTAGGTCACCACGTTGGAGACGGTCTGCGGCTGGAGGCGGATCTGCTTCACGGTTCCGGTGAAGGTCTTATTGGGATACGCCTGCACGTCGAAGCGGACGTCTTGACCGACCTTGATCTGTCCGATGTCGCTCTCATCCACGCTGGCGAGGATTTCCATCTTGGAAAGGTCTTCGGCGATCACGAAGAGCGTCGGTGTGGCGAGGCTGGCGGCGACGGTTTGACCTTCCTCCACGTTGCGCGCCGTGATAGTGCCGGAGATGGGCGCGTAGATTTCGGCGTATTTCAGGTTGCGCTGCGCGCGGATCAACGTGGCCTGCGCCGATTTCAGATTCGCTTCCTGCATCTTCAGATTGATGCGGTAGGGGAGAAAATCCGCATCGGAGATCAGTTCGCGTTCGAAGAGCGTCTTGTTGCGGTCGAAATCCACCTGAGCCTGCAGGAGCTGAGCTTCCGCCTTTTCGACGACCGCTTGAGCGTCCATCACCGCCACGCGCAGGAGTACGGTGTCCAGCACCGCCAGCAGCTGGCCCTTTTTCACTTGATCGTTAAAGTCGGCGTAGATGTGGGCGATGATGCCCGACACCTGCGTCCCCACTTCGACCGTCGTCACGGGACTCAGCGTTCCGCTGCAGGAGATGGTGCTCTCCAAGTCGCCCCGGATCACTTCGCCGAATTGATATCCGGCTTCACCGTCGCGGGCTGTGGCGCGAAAGATGAGCAGCACTATTGCCGTCAGCACGATGATTATACCGATACTGATGAAAATCTTTTTCATGCAGGTTCCTACATCTCAATGAAAAGTCGAAGAAAAGTCGAAATTTATGCACTTCGCAATTCGTTAGACCTTTTTACGATAAGGTAGTTTAATGCACGATGTGTTTCATTTCAAAGTGCATGCTAACATAAAACTCTGAAATCGTGTGCGATGTTTCTGTTGAACCTGCTTTATGAGAAATGATCGCTCGAAATTGAAGAGGCCGCGCCGGGGATGAGATACTGCATCGAACCGCGTCCACATTGCAGGTGCGGCGGATTTGTAGATCTTGAAATCAAACGTTCGCACACCGTACGAATTCATATTTCTTTGCCCATTTTCATCTGGCAATAACGGCGCGGAGGCGTTATATTGTCGCATCATCCAGTGGGTGAAGCCCGATGTCCAAGAAATTATTCTTTGTCTTGAGTTGTCTGATGGTCGCATCACAAATCCGATCGAACCCGACGGCGGAAAACGCCGCCGACCTGATTTTCACGCATACGCGCGTTTACACGTTCGCACCGGATGAGCGGATTGCGGAGGCGGTCGTCATTCGGGAAGGGCGGATCGTTTTCGCGGGTTCCGCGGATGACGCTCAACGCCATCGCGGTTCACGGACGCGGGTGATGGATCTGCGGGGCGCCGTCGTGATCCCCGGTCTGGTGGACGCGCACGCTCATCTGCTGAGTCTGGGGCGTTCGCTGTCGGAATTGAACCTGGTCGGGACGAAATCGAAAGAAGAGATCCGTCGCATCATCATCGAAAGGCAGAAGACTGCGCAGCCGGGCGAGTGGATCAGCGGACGCGGCTGGGATCAGAACGACTGGCGGGCGAAAGATTTCCCCACGGCGGAAGATTTATCCGGAACAGATGACAACCTGGTTTATCTGCGGCGGGTGGATGGCCATGCCGCCTGGGTCAACCGGCGGGTTCTGGAGTTGTGCGGGGTGACGAGGAAGACGCCGGATCCGGCGGGCGGGCGCATCCTGCGCGACGCGGCGGGAAACCCAACCGGCGTTTTGTTGGACAACGCAGTGGAACTGGTGCGGAGCCGTATGCCTGCCCCGAGTCTGGAGACGCAGATCAATTGGGCGAAGGCGGCGATGCGGGAGTGCAACCGAGCGGGGTTGACGGGAGTGCACGATGCGGGCGTGGATTCCGCGGCGCTGGAGGTATATCGCATTCTACGGAGTCGCGGAGAGCTGACTCTGCGCATTTACGTCATGCTGGATGATGCGGATCCGGATTGGCTGGCGAGGCGATTGCAAGCGGGGCCGGAGATCGGGGACGATCTGCTGACGATTCGAGCGGTCAAACTTTATGCGGATGGGGCGCTGGGATCGCGCGGCGCGGCGCTTCTGGAACCTTACAGCGATGATCCTGGGAATTGCGGCATCATAGCGAATCCGCCGGAGTATCTGGAGAGGATGACCCGGCAGGCGGTGGAGCACGGTTTTCAGGTGTGCACGCACGCCATCGGAGACGCCGCTGTCCGCGCGGTGCTGAACGTCTATCAGCGGGTCCTGCTGCAGATGCCGCCGGGGGATCATCGCCTGCGCATCGAACATGCGCAGGTGATCACGCCGGAGGATCTGCCGCGTTTCGCGGAAATGGGCGTTATCGCCTCGATGCAGCCGACGCATGCGACGTCGGATATGTCTTGGGCGGAAGAACGATTGGGATCGGAACGGATACGGTACGCTTACGCCTGGAAAAAGTTGATGCGCAGCGGCGCGCGGCTGGCGTTCGGTTCGGACTTTCCGGTGGAATCACCCGTTCCGCTGGCTGGTGTTTACGCGACGGTGACTCGGCAGAATCGCGAGGGGAAGCCTGCGGGCGGATGGTATCCGGAAGAGAAGCTCAGCGTGCAGGAAGCTGTGGCGGGCTTCACGACGCAGGCGGCGTATGCGGGGTTTGCGGAAGCGGATCGGGGGACGATCGAACCGGGAAAGCAGGCGGATCTGGTCGTGTTGGACCGGGATATTTTCACGGCGCCTCCTGAGCAGATTCTGCAGGCGAAAGTTCTTTATACGATCGTCGGGGGGCGGATCGTCTATGCCGCCGAGGAATGAAAAGTTCGCGCGATGCAGGAAAGCGGATTTTGCTTTCACGCGGGCAACGTTATGGACTTTTTTTAAGTCCAAAGAATGTCGTGAAGTTCTAAGAAATAGCAAGTAGATCCGCAGTCAAGAGATGAGGTTTTCAATGAAAAAAGGATTTCTCACATTCTTCCCGATTATATGTTCGGTGATTTTAATAGGGAATGCGCAAACGCAGGATCAGGGGTTTCTGCGCTTTCCCGACGTGTGCGAAGGCAGAGTCGTCTTCACATCCGAAGGAGACCTGTGGACGGTGCCGCTGGAAGGGGGGACGGCGGTGCGCCTGACCACGCACGACGGGGAGGAGAGGTACGCTCACTTTTCCCCGGACGGGAACTGGATCGCTTACAGCGCGCAATACGACGGGAATCTGGATGTCTATGTGATTCCGTCCTCTGGGGGGGAACCGAAGCGGCTGACGTATCACCCGTACAGCGATTTTGTGGTAGGCTGGACGAACGACGGCCGCATCATGTTCCGAACTTCCGCTTATAAGGGGGTACGGGAGACTAATCTCTACACGGTTTCACCGCAGGGGGATTATCCTCGGGATATGGGTTTGAACAAAGCCGCTATGGCGTCCTGGGAACCGGGCGGGACGCGCGTCGCTTACACGGAGATTTTCCGCAACAACGCCACCTGGAAGCGGTATAAAGGCGGTTTGGCGGATCAGATCTGGGTCGCCGATCCGCAGCACAAGAAATACGGCAAGGCGCCGGTTTCCACCTACACCGGACACAATTCTTTTCCGATGTGGATCGGGGATCGAATTTATTTTCTGAGCGATTCCACCGGCAGGAAGAACATCTGGTCTATGAAGCCCGACGGGTCAGATCAAGTTCAACATACGTTTCATAAAGATTGGGATGTGCGCTGGCCCAGCGAAGGGGATGGGATCATCGTTTATCAGCTGGCGATGGACCTCTGGAAGCTGGATCCGAAGACGGGCAAGACGTCAAAGATTGACATAGCGCTGCCGTCGGAAAGGCTCTTGGCGCGACAGCGGATCCTGGATCCTTCCGGTTACATCACCGATTTCGATCTGAACCGGGACGGCAGCTGGATGGTGATCGCCGCGCGCGGGCAGCTGTTCACGACGCCGACCCGCAGCCGCGATGCGCTGCTGCGCAGGTTGACTGCGGACTTCAAGGCGCGAGCGAAACACCCCTTTTATCTGGGGGAAAGCATTTACACCTTGACAGACCGCACGGGGGAGGATGAGTTCTTCCGATATGATCCGTTCCTGAAGAGCGAGCCGCAGCAGATTTCGCAGGGCAACAGCGTCTGGCGCTATGCCGGGGTTCCATCGCCGGACGAGAAGTGGATCGCGTACAGCGACGCCAATCTGACGCTCTGGGTGATGGATGCCAAGAGCGGCGAGTCGCGCAAGATTGTGACTTCGGACGTGTGGGAAATCCGCGATTTCGCCTGGTCGCCCGACAGCCGGTATCTGGCGTATTCCAACCCCGAAAATCAAGTCATTCAGGCGATTCACATCTATGATCTGCAGGAGAAGAAGGATCACGTCGTCACGGATCCGCTTTACAATTGCTATTTTCCATCTTGGGATCCCACCGGAAAGTACTTGTATTACCTGAGCGAATCGTACTTCAATCCGATGCAGGACAATTACGGTGCGCAATTCGTCTTCTACACTCCGGATAAGCTCTATATGGTCCTTCTGGCGGCGGATACGAAGAGTCCGTTTGCTCCGGACAGCCTCCTGTTGGGACTGAAGCAGGAGAAGAAAGAAGATGACAAGACGAAAGATGAGAAGGGGGATAAAAACAAGAAGAACGAGGAGAAAGAGGAGGAGAAGGTCGTCGCTAAAATTGATTGGGACGGATTGGCGGAGCGGCGGATCGAGCTGCCGATCGAGGCGGGATACTACTTCGGGCTGCGCGCTGCGGAAGGGATGCTGTATTATCTCTCTCGAGAACATCGCGGTTCCAAACCCGATGGGGATTCGCCCAAAGCCGCTCTGAACCTCTTCAAACTGGATAAGCGCAAGAACTTCCGCGTTATGGAGGGGGTGGACGGCTACGACATCTCCGACGACGGGAAAGTGGTGGTGGTTCTGCAGGGCACCGATTTTCTGCGGATGGATGCCGGTTCCACGGAAGCTCCCAGCGGGGAGGGGGACGAGGATCCGCATGTGAAGCTGGGCAAGTGGAGTGTGCCGATGGATCCGCGCGAGGAATGGCGTCAGATGTTTCACGAAGCCTGGCGCATCCAGCGGGATTTCTTTTACGACCCCGATCTGCACGGCGTGGATTGGCCGGAAGTCTATGCGACGTATGAGAAGCTCATCAACCGCATTTCCACGCGCGACGAACTGAACGACTTGATCGGCGAGATGATCGGTGAATTGAATGCCGGTCACGCCTACGTGTTCGGCGGAGACATTCATCAACCCCGGCAGATCGGCGTGGGGCTGCTGGGTGCGGACTTCAGCAGAGATGAGGGCAGCGGATACTTTCGGATTGATAAGATTTACGCTCCGGATCGTTCCTTTAGGGATGGTATTTCCCCGCTGGCGGGAGCCGACGTCGGGGTGAAAGTCGGCGATTATCTCATCGCCGTGGACGGGATTCCCACCAACACCGTGAAGGATTATTTGCAGCTGCTGCAGGATAAAGCCGATCAGGACGTCATCCTGACGATCAACGGCAAACCGTCGAAAGAGGGAGCGAGGGATGTGATCGTCAAGACGGTGAGCGATGAGTATGAAATGCGCTACTGGGATTGGTTCAAGAGCCGCATGGAGTATGTGGATAAAGCATCCGGCGGCAAAATCGGCTACCTGCATCTGACGGATATGATGACGGACGGACTGTGCCAGTTCGGGCATGAGTTTTACCCGCAGCACGACAAGAAAGCCATGATCCTGGACGTGCGTTACAACGGCGGCGGGAATGTCGCGCAGATGCTGCTGTCCGTGCTCAACCGCAAGCTCTGGACGGTCGGCAGGCCTCGCCACGGCGGCAAATATACGCGGCCGGCGGCGGCGTTTCACGGTCACTACGCCGTGCTTTGCAATCACGAAACCGGATCAGACGGCGAGACTTTCACGCAGGGAGCCAAACTGCTGGATCTGGGACCGGTCTTCGGGACGCGCACTTGGGGCGGCTGGGTGGGCATTCGCGGCGACAAGCCCTTAAATGACAAGGTCTGGTATACGGCGCCGGAATTTTCCGGCTGGGGAGCCATCGGCGAAGAGAAGGGGCAATGGCTGATTGAGGGCCACGGCGTGGATCCGGATGTCGTGGTGATTCAGGATCCCGGCTCGGTGCTGGCGGGGAAAGATCCACAGCTGGATGCGGCGATCGAGTATTTGTTGAAGAAGATGAAGGAAGAGCCGATGGAGCTGCCGCAGGAGCCGCCGATTCCGAAGAAGGATGTGAACTTCCCGAAATAGCTTTTCAGGCGGAACTTGATTCCTTAGTGAGGCTGGGAGGGTTCGCTTCTCAGCCTCATCCATTACAGCCCGTCTTATGGGGTGAAAGCCCGATCAGTAATCCCTGTAAAACGAATCGGGGCGGCACCGTTGTGCGCCCCGATTTTATGCATTTTTGAATCGGCCTTAAGGCTCAATAATCTCGATAGTAAAGATAGCGGTAGTCTTGAATTTTGGCGTTTTTCTTGGCGTTTTCCAGCCATTGCACGTAGAGATCGTTCTGTTTGGAGGTCAACAGACGCTGCGCGATTTCCTGCTTCTGAGCCAGGAACGCCGATGAATCCGGGGTGGATTTTGCGATCAACTGGATGATGTAGGAGCCGCGCAAGCCTTTCACCGCCGGCGAGATTTCCCCCGGATTCAGTGCCAGGGCGGCATGGGTGAAAGCGGGATCGCGGCCCAGATCGCGGATGTAATCGTTCAAACGGAATTCTTGATCGGTTTCCCGCACGGTTAAGCCCGCGGCTTCCGCTTTCGGGACGAATTGACCGGGGTCGGTGATCTGGCGGCGGAATTCTTCGCACTGTTTGTGGGCGGCTTCTGCGCGCTTCTTTTCCATCAGGGTGTAGTAGATGTTGGTGCGGACTTCGTCCAGCGTCTGGGTGCGTTCTTTTTCGACGCCGTAGATTTGAAAGACCAGGAGTCCGTCGCGCACGGGATAGATGGGGCTGGATTCGCCGACGGGGCGGGCGAAGATCAGATCCACGGCGGCGGGGAGCCTGCCGACTCCGGGGATGAAGCCGGCTTTTTCGAAATAGACCGACGTGTCCACTTTGACGTTGTATACGGCGGCGGCGTTGGAGAAGCTCGATTCCCGGGCTTCGTCGGCGAAGCCGTCGGCGCTGGCTCGGACCTGATCGCGGGTGTCGGAGGAAGCCTGAATTTTCAGCAGGATGTGGCTCGCCCGGATCTGTTCGATGCCTTTTTCGACTTTCTTATCCGTGACGGCGATGAGGTGATATCCGAAGCGGGTCAGCACTGGTCCCGTCACCTGCCCAACCGGCGTGTTGAATGCGGCTTCTTCGAATTCCGGCACCATCCTGCCCCGTTCAAACCAGCCCAGATCGCCGCCGTTTTCGCCGGAGCGATCTTCGGAATATTCTTTCGCCAATTCTGCGAAGGATTCACCCTGCTGCAGGCGGTTCATCAGTTCTTCGGCTAATTGCCGGATGGAGATGGAATCCGACCTCGACGGTTTTTCGCTGAAGATGGTGTAGAGGATGCGCCGTTTTTCCGGAACTTGATAGTCGCTTTTGTGAGCATAGTAGTAATTCTCGATCTCCTTTTGAGTAACGGCGGTGCTGTCCAGTTTGACGTCCGCATCGGCGAAGAGGACGTAGCGGGCGCGGCCGCTGAGATGTTCGCTGATGTAACTCTGCCAGGCTTCCTGATCGGAAACCGCGGCGACCGCGAGCAGTTCGCTGATGAATTTCTGACTGGGGAGTTGTTTGCGGTAGCTGTCTTCGATCATCATCAAATCCCGGGCGGCGGCGGGATTGCGCAAATATTGCTGGTATTTTTCCCGGTCGAAACTGCCGTTCGTTTGGAAATACTCGTTGGTGAGGATGAATTCTGGGGGGGAATTCTGGATGAGATAGGCGATCTCTTTATCGGTCGCCTGAATGCCCAGCCGCTTGACTTCCTGCTGGATCAGGATGTCCCGCACCAATTCGTCCCAGACCTGGGTGCGAAGTTGTTTGATCTCCTCGTCGGTGAGAACGGGCACCCAGTCGGTCATGTCGCAGCCGCGATCATAGTGTCGAACCAGCAGCAAGGGAATCCGGCGACAGCCCAACCGGCTGTTGGGCGTGAAATTCGATCGCTCGAAGTGGGTACTGATGGTACAGGTTTCTCCCGTTCATCAGGGGGCTCGTAGCGAACAC
>CAZUTK010000018.1:0-43985 GCA_964623265.1 uncultured bacterium
GTTCGGCGAAGCGGCATTGGATGCGGTTTGCATCAACGCGGTCTTCACCTGCATCGGCGTCCAGTCGGGATGCGCTTCCAAAATCAAAGCGCAGGCGCCTCCGATGAGGGGCGTCGAAAGGGATGTTCCGCTGACGCCGCCGTAATTCTGTCCAGGTGGATTTCCCCATGGCACGGCGCACCAAGTGCTCACCCCCTGAGCGCACACTTCGGGTTTGATTCTGTCGTCGTAGGTAGGACCGGGTGAGCTGAAGCTCGCCAGTTCGCCGCTGCTATTGACCGCCCCCACCGTGATCACGCTGTCCGCATCCGCCGGGGTGATGATATGCCCCCAGGAGCTGTTGCGCTCATTGCCCGCCGCCGTCACGCAGACGACTCCATTGGCAACCGCGATGTCCACTCCGATGGCGGTGATGGTCGTATTGCCGTCTAAATCGGGGAATGTGTACCAATCGAAATACCCCAGAGACGTCGAAATAACTTCCGCACCCAGGCTGTCCGCCCATTCCAAGCCGGCGACATACCAATCCTCTTCGATCGGCTGTTCGAACACGATACTCTCCGTCTTGCCGAGAAGGAAAGAAGCGCCGTACGCCGGGCCATAGAGGTCGTAATCGTGCGCCCCTCCCAACGCGGACCAGGTGAAAGTGCCGTGATTGTGTTGATCCGGATCATCTCCCGGTTCGTTCTGCGTTTGGGGGTCGTTGTTGATGAAATCCCATTCGGCGATGATCGGCTGATTCACCAGAGCTTCGTGGTCTTTGAAGAAGCCTGTATCCAGCAGACAGACCAGCACGCCAGCGCCGGAATAGCCAGAATCGTGCGCCGCGACCACGTTGATTTGATTGAGTTGATTGAAGGATGGACCGTAATTCAACAAATCCGCTGAATCGGGATCATCGCGGCGTGCGTGCACTTGTCCCCAATCCAGCGGCGGGGCGTTTCGTGCTGCTTTCGCCACGGGTCGAATTTCCTTCACGAAGGGCAGCGCAGCCACCGCCGGCAGGTTCGCCCGAGGAATTCGAACGGAGATGGCATTGATGTAGCGGCTGGCAGTGCGAAACTTGGCGCCGATCTCGAGCACTGTCCGGACATATAGCTCTTGAACCGGTAAATCGCGTTCGTCTGCAAGGAATCCATCTCGGACTTTCTGCCGCCGGGATCTCGTCCGAGACAGCATTTTCCGTTCAGCGGCGGAAATCGCGGTATTTAACTCTGCTTGTGTACGAAAACCGCGATCTGTGAAGAAAACCCAGACGTCAGCTGAATCGCCTTCGAGCACGAAACGGCTGGGTCCCTGGAGTGCGGGATGGATTTTCATCCCCTGCGCGCTGTAGGCTTGGGCGCTCAGCAAGAACAGCGAAAGAAGCAAGCTGGCGGGAATCAGGCTTTTCATAGTCATTCCGATGTTTCACCTGCTTCATTATATAAAAAAAACAGCTGGAATGCAATCGTTAAATTCACTTTACCGATTTCAACCAAAAAAAACGCCGGCACATATTTCTATGTACCGGCGCCCCCGACAGAGGAAGTTTGATTAAGGTAACCCGTCCATCATCTCACTGCAGGCAATCGCTCCGCCGGAGTCCGAGGTCAGCAACCGTGCTTTCTTCAGTGCATGCATCCAGTTCCAGTAACCTATTCTGTCAACCGTTTCAGAGCAGTGCAGTAAACCGCGCAAAAACCAATCAAGCGAGCAGCTATGTTGCAGTGCAAAGACCTCTTCTCACTGCAGGAATAATACAAAACCCGTGCCAAAAACATCAAGCGCAACAGATGCGTGGAGAATCGCATCATTCCGCAATCCTTGCAAAGAAAGCGCAGAGTATGCAGAAATTCAGCGAAGTCTCAAATTTACGCGGATCAGTCTTTGCGGATCCCGGGAGATCTGAAGGCTGATTCTCGCGGGAGAGTTATTCGCAACCGGCATCAGATAGGCGGCATCGAAGAGGGAATATAGATACACCGCCCCAGCCAGGACGGCGGCGCCGTTGCGAAGGCGATAAAAGTCGTTGGTCGCATCATATAGATTCTGCATTCGCGCTGGATTGGTCTCCTGCAAATACTCATCCCTCGCTTCGTCGTAACGTATCTGCGCATAAACGATGGTTCCTATCAGGATGACTTCCGAAGTCAACAGCGCATAACCTTTCCATCGCTGTTTGCAGTGCAATTGCCCCAAGCCGGGGAAAAGCAAGGAGCGCTGGAATGCGCTGACCTGTTGAGTCAGGGTTTGAATATCCGGCGGGGGTGGCTGAGACTTTCTCGCGGAAAATTCCCTGACTGCTTCGCGAAAGACGGATATGATTTTCGGGGAAACGTAAACGGAATCAAGATCCGCCAGCGGATCCAGTTCCAGCCAGGATTCAAAGTGCTGTTTGGCTTTCTCGTTTTCACCCAGAGCCACATACGTAAACCCGAGCATCCGGTACAGATTCGCGCGATCCACCGGCGGCAATTCGCTGGAGCTCTGCAATAATCGCAACGCGCGCTGTTCGGCTTCCCGGAAATTCCCTTCATTGTACAGCTGTTCTACGCGCTCCACCGGATTCACTTCCGGAATCTGGGCAAATGCTGGAACAGCAATGCTACTTGTGCAGAGAATGGCTGGTATCAGCCGGCAGAAAACCGCTGAGGCGCGTTGAATCCGTCTGCATTTCAGCAGGCAGTTCCGATGGGGATACAGTACCATGAAATGATTTAAATTCCACTCTTAACGTACAAGGGGGATCGTCCCGATTGAATTCTATTTCTTTTTGCCAGATCGGAAAGTTTGGATTTTCAAGTACGACGAGGTGTTTCCCCAATGGAACGATGATCGGTTCGCTGATGGGTGTGACACCTACCAGTTGGTCGTCTATGTAGATGTTCGCCCAAGTATCAACGATGATGTAGATCCGTCCCACCGTGTTCCAGAAATTCACTTGAACCTGCAGTTCCTCTCCGGGTTTTGCCTCAATATCCTGAAATACCGGCGGAAATTCCGGATGCTGAAACACCAAACGATGGCGTCCCGGTGAGATCGGAATCGGTGCAAAGGGGGTTTTATCTACGAAAATATCATCGAGATAAACATCCGCCCAGGGCTCGACCTGAATTTGCACTGTGCCCGGCGAAGCGGGTAATGCGGCTGCGGGTGAGGTTTCTTGCTGGAGGTTTTGCGGGCGAGCCGGCGGCGGTGACTCTCGGTCACTGCCGGTTTTTTCACCTTCCGGCTTGAATTCGCGACGTTTCGCATCCCCCGCAGCGCCGATTGGAATCGAGGCAGATTTTTCCTGAGCGGCTTCCCGCGTTGTCATTTTCGGCGGTGTCTGAATGGGTAAAATGGTTGTATCCGTTTGTTGAGCCGCCTCAGGCGGCGGAAAGCGTTCGGTTCGCTCGGTGAGATCCGCTTTTTTCTGTTCAGATGGACGAGGGGAAAGCAGATAGTATCCCGATGCGATCACAAACAATATCAACGGGATTCCGATATAAATACTCCGCTTCTTCTTCTCAAGCCGGAGGGACTTCCCCTTTAACTGCAAAGGCTCAATGATCGGCTCGACCGCGATTTCTGAGCCGGTTTCCATATAAGTTCGCACAATACGATTGGAATTCACGGAATATGATGAAAACCTTTCCTCCAGGGCGGTTATGATTTCATCTGCGGAAGCCCATCGCTTGACCGGATTCTTCTCGATCATTTTCGCGATGATGGGATCGAGTTCGGTGGGGAAATCCGGTCGGAGGGAACTGACGGCAGGCGGATGATGCGAGAGCACTTTCTTTAAGCTGTCCGAGAAATGGTCGGCATAGAAGATTTTTTCCCGTGTGATCAACTGATAAAAGGTAACGCCAAGCGAAAAGATGTCGCTGCGATATGTGATCGCCCCGCCGTTGATCGCTTCCGGGGACAGGAATGCGGGTGTGCCGACGACCGCACCGGGTACGGTGATACCCGGCGCTCCTTCGAAAAGCGAAAGTCCGAAATCCGTGATCTTCACCCAACCGTCGCGTGAAATCAAAATATTGCTGGGTTTTATATCGCGATGAATGACGCCCTTGGAGTGAGCATGCGCCAATCCCCGCAGGGTTTGAAACATGACAGCCAGGACGACCGACAGGGGAAGCGAAGAATGCTCGCGGATGAATTCCTCCATCGAACACCCGGACACATACTCCATCACCAGGAAGACGTGATCGCCTTTTTCCGAGCGTTCGAAGATGTCAACGATGTTTTCGTGCTTGATATTCGCGCAGACTTTCGCTTCGCGAGCGAAGCGCTCGATGATCTCCCGATCCCCGGCTAAATCGGAGCGCAGCTCCTTGATCAGCACCGTTCTCTGGAGAGATTCCTGGAAGGCGCGGTACACCGTTGTCGTGCTGCTGCGGGAAAGCACTTCCTCGACGCGGTACCCTTCGAATTTGCCGTCAGAGGACATCATCGCCTCATCTGTGCGTTTCGCGCTACGGGTCAATTATTTCCGGGAGGTGGGTATGCAGTAAGATAATTTTTTAATCCTTTTGCACGCGGTCCGATCTGGCGACCTGCCACTCGTTTAATTTATAATGCAACCAGCGGAGCGACACTCCCAGAACTTCCGCCGTCTTGGTCTTATTTCCTTCGCATTCCATCAGCGTTTTCAACACAATCTCTTTTTCGATTTCCTTCAAGGTGCGCGGTTTCAGGATATTCCCTTCGATTTCGGGGATCAAAAGCTCTTCCAGAGTGATAGGATTGTCGCCGGCAAGGACGAAAGCCCTCTCTATAGTATTTTCGAGCTCCCGCACATTGCCGGGCCAATGGTAATTGCTCAGAGCTTTCATCGCTTCCGCGTTGATCTTTTTCGGCTTCTGATGCGACTTTTCCGCGATTTTTTTCAGGAAATGGTGCACGAGAAGCGGAATGTCACTGCGTCTTTCCCGCAAAGGCGGCATCGTAATCGTGATGACGTTCAGACGATAGAACAGATCTTCGCGGAAATTGCCTGATTGCACTTCTTGGCGCAAGTTCTTGTTCGTCGCGGAAACGATGCGCACATCTACCTTCCGGTCTTCCGTGTCCCCCACCCTCCGGAAGGTGCCTTCCTGCAGCACCCGCAGCAATTTCGCCTGAATAATGGGACTAATATCCGCAATTTCGTCCAAGAAAAACGTGCCGCCGTCGGCGATTTCGAAGAGTCCGCGTTTATCGCTGACGGCTCCGGTGAAAGAGCCCTTCTTGTGTCCGAATAATTCGCTCTCCAGCAGATGTTCGGAGAGATTTCCGCAGAATTGCGCAACAAAAGGCTTATCCTTGCGGTGGCTGTGGTAATGGATGGCTCGCGCCACCAGCTCCTTGCCGGTGCCAGATTCTCCTTCCAGCAGCACGGAGATATCGGAATTCATGATCTTCCGGATGATATCGAACACAGCCTGCATCTTGGGGCTGGTTCCGATGATCTCGGAGAATCCATAAGTTCGTTCCAGTTCGGTGAGAAGCTGTTTTTTTTCAGATTGCAGGGATTCGATCAAGCTCGCGTTTTCGATCGCGATCGCCGCCTGGTTCGCAAAGGCTTGCAGAAAATCGAGCGTCGAGTCCACGAATCGCTGCCGATTGATGCTGCTGTCGAGGTAAATCGCTCCGATGATCTTTCCCTTTAGAATCAGCGGCACGCAGGCGATGGCGGTCAGACGCTGCATGATGATGGTGGTTTCCGATCCGTACTTTGGATCGTCCATCGGGTTGTGGATGAGCAGAGGTTTATTCCCCTGGATCACCTGCTGGATTACACCAGACGCCGGCCGCGCGATTTGATGCGCCTGCCCTTCGCTCATATTCTTCGCGATCTCGACTTTAGGTTCGCCGGTCATTTCATCCAGCAGAACCAGAAATCCATGTTCGGCGTTGATCGCATCTACGGCGATGGTCATCACTTTTTCGAGCAGAGGCTTTTTCTCCGTGATGGAGTTGATGACCTTCCCGATTTCAACCAACGCGTTGAGTTGTTCTAATTCCATCTGATTGTGCATTCGTTGATTCGATGCATCGAAAGCGAGGGTGGAGCCGCTTAAGGGATGAAGAGCACGTTGAAGTCCACCGGTGCGGAAAGCGCGGTATTGCCGAAAATATCCGAGACTTCCAGAGTCCAATAATAATAGTTGGAATTGGGGAGCGAATCCGTGACGACCATCGTTACATCGGCGCTGATGTTCGATTTTTCCCAGACTAAAGGCGGGTTGTTCTGTCCGTTGTACACCAGCGCATGATAGGTGAAATAGAAGGGGGCGTCGAACGCCTCCCAGCGCAGAGTCGGAGTCGGGGTCGAAACGGTCTCATCATCAATGGGGCTCAAGAGAAAGGGATAATTGTCGAAAAATCTTACGACGAACAGGGCTTCCGATGAGTCGCTAATGCCTCCTTGATCCTCGGCGGTGCACCAGAAAAGCTTATCGCCGACCGAATCCACGGAAGCACCCGGCAGTTCCGCTTCCATCAGATTCTTTGAATAGTAATGGGTGAAGCTTTTCGTCGAGTCGTAAGACATCAGGGCCGAGAACCCGCCTTGGATGTGCAGGGTCACGTTCTGCAAATCACTTACGCCGTCCAGATCGGAAACCGCTGCAAATGCGGAGACGAGATAATACGGCGGGAGCTGCTGGCTGGGATCTATGAAACGGGATTTGACACTGAAATCAACGATAATGGGAAGCGCATTCAGATTGAAATTGACCGTGGCGACCGCATCATCCGTCAAATCAACGCTCGCCGTATCCGGATCGAATCCCGCAGGGGCGCAGATGATCTGGTAGACGCGGAGATTTAAACCTTCAATGGAGTAGTGTCCCTGCGGATTCGTCACGGCGCCGCGATACTCAGGAATCGTGAAGACATAGACTCCGGAGAGCGGTGAAGAAGATCGGTCGGTGACATATCCTGAGACGACGCCGATGTTGCGGTCAGGACCAATGTAGTTATTTGCATTCGGGTCGTAAGGATTGTCTCTGGGAGCATCGCAGCTCCAGGTCAGCAGGGCGAAACAAGCTCCGATGGTTCGAACGAACGTTTTCATGGGACGCCGGTACGGACTGCACGATCAGGTTTCCGGAATTCTATAATTTAGAGATTCCATCTCGAATATGCAAGAAAAAACGAAATAAATTGCGCTGGGATGAAAATTTTGCATAAAAAAAGCCGGCGGCTGCCGGCGAATGTAAAGCTCTAAATATTATTTAATTAAGACTATTTTCCGATTCTGCGCAAAATTTTCGCTCCGAAATGCGACCCAATAAATGCCCGAGCCGACGTTTTTCGCCTTCCATGCGAATCGGTTGGCGCCCGGCGGTAATACTCCTTCCGAAAGGATCTTCACTAAGCGACCACGCAAGTCATAGATCGCCAGTTCACCCGTCTCAGATTGCGGCAAGAACAAAACAATCGAACCGGTCGGGTTGAAAGGATTGGGGAAGATTTCCAACGCCGTGGTCGAAGGGACAGGCCGTATCGGCGTGGGTTCTACATACACAACGGTATCCTGTTCGAAATAGAAGCAGCCCATATCCGCCCGGGTATGATCGGGATCCAGAGGGCTGTAGGGATTACCAGCGTCAATGCAAGGCGAATTTTCAGTCAGGTTGTAATCTCCCGCCGGCGCATCTTTGAAAAGCGGATCTTCGAGAATACAGCCTTCATCCAGCGAACAATTCAGGGTGTTGACGGAATGATTGAAGAAGTCGGAATATCGAATTGTCGGGGATGAGCTGGCGTCGGCCACCACGCCGGTGGATGATCCGTCACCGTAGATGATGCAGTTCTCGATCAGTGGCGCGGAGTTTTGCACCAGATACAAGCCTTTGCCCGCCGCCGATGCAGAAAGCAAGGCAACGGTATTATTTACAAAGCTGGGAAAACTCCTCTCATTGTAACCGCCGAAAGCGTAGTTATTAGAGGCTATCCTCAATAAATTATAGTACAGATTGGGTTTTGCCGCTCGTTCCAGCCAGAAGCCGCAAGCCATCCCCATCGCGTTTAGAGTCAGCTCCGAACGATACACATCCGGATTCGATTCTTCGATGCGGACTCCCACGGCGTAATTGAGCGCATATCCGTATGATGTGAATATCTTGCAATCGGAAATATATGCGTTCGAATGGTAGAGCCGGATGACGTCCACATCCTGGCCGTTGGCTTCGAGCGATGAATTCGTCAGGCTGAAATCCGACCAGTATCCGAAGACGCAGGAGGAAACAGCCATGATGGCCGCGTGACTAATGATGGGATCGCTGTGATCGGCGCGTACCCCCCAGAGCGGATTCTTCAATAGCACATATTCCAGAAGACCACCGTTGGATGTGGGTTCAAACCAAATCCCGCGCCAATGATCTTTGTTTACATCCAAGAACTTGATTGAGTCCCCTGGCAGACCCTGAGCCAGCAGAGTGCCGTAAACTAAGATCGAATCGGATTTGCTGAACCAGATTTCCACCCCGGGATTAATCAGCAGACGAGTGTTGGGCAGGATGATGATGGTGCTTTCGACGATATACGGGTTTCCTTCGGGGTACCAGATTCCTTCAACCGGCCCACCGACGACGGTCGCACCGTAAAGATTTAGAGGTATGAGGATGTAGAGTATGCAGCACGAGAACCAGCCCCAAAGCGCACTAGAACGCATTAGGGTTTCTCCGCAGGGAGATCATATTTTTAGTACTTACAATTATTATACTTAACAATGCCCTCCGCTGATCTAATTTAAAGCTTCAAAAAAACTTATACTTTACCGCTTTTAATATACAAAAAAAATACGGATAAGTCAAGAAAATTATTTAGATTTCACATTTTTATCCGTTCTGAACGAATACATCCCCTTTTTGCCTTTTCGCCATTCTCCGGAAAGGATAAAAGCAAATAAGCGCTTGACATCATCCAGGATTCAATATAGATTTAGATGATTTAAGAGATCAGCCGGGATGACGTCGAACAGCGTGATAGCGCGAAATAAAAAGGCTCTGCACGATTATCACATCTTAGAGAAGTGGGAGGCGGGAATTGCGCTTCTCGGCACAGAAGTGAAGAGCCTGAGATTGGGTCATGCCAATCTGAAGGACAGCTACGCTCTGATTCAGAACGGCGAAGTATTTCTGCATCGGATGCACATCAGTCCCTACGATAAAGGCAATATCTTCAATCATGACCCGACTCGAATTCGGAAACTGCTTTTGCAAAAGCGGCAGATCAAAAAACTGGATGCATCCTTGCAAGGCAAGGGATTTGCTTTAGTTCCGCTTTCGCTCTACTGGAAAGACAATCGCGTGAAAGTTGAAATTGCCCTGGTGCGAGGTAAAAGACAATACGACAAGCGAGACACCATCGCAAAACGCGAAGAATCCCGCGCTCTGGACCGAGCGATGAAACAACACCTGAGAACTATCAAACGATGACCGCCGCAAAAATCAGCTTCCCTCCCGTCAAAGAGCAAATGGACGTCCTTCTTCGCGGAGCTCTGGAAGTGATCTCCGTGGATGAACTCGAACGCAAACTGGAAAGATCCTGTAAATCCGGCAAACCTCTTACCGTCAAACAGGGATTCGATCCATCCGCGCCGGATCTGCATTTAGGTCACGCCGTTACGATCCGCAAGCTGCGCCAATTCCAGGATTTGGGGCACCGCGTGATTTTCCTGATCGGTGATTTTACCGGAATGGTCGGGGATCCTTCCGGGCGTTCGAAGACCCGCCCCCGCTTGACTCAAGAAGATGTCCTGAAAAACGCGCGCACGTACGAAGATCAGGTCTTCAAGATTCTCGACCGCGCAAGGACGGAAATCCGGTTTAATTCGGAGTGGCATGGGAAGCGCGATGTCTATCAATTCCTGGAACTCGCCGGCAAACATACGGTCGCCCGGATGCTGGAACGGGACGACTTTCTGAAGCGGTATCAATCCGGTGAACCCATTTCCATCCTCGAATTCCTCTACCCCTTGCTTCAGGCGTATGATTCAGTGGCTCTGCAAGCGGATGTGGAAATGGGCGGTTCGGATCAAAAGTACAACCTGCTCCTGGGCAGGAAAATCCAGGAGGAATACGGTCTGGAACCGCAAGTGGCGTTTATGATGCCTCTGCTGGTGGGAACGGATGGAAAAGAGAAGATGTCCAAATCTCTGGGCAATTACGTGGGAATCAACGATCCTCCGGAGGAAATCTACGGAAGGATTCTATCCATTCCGGATGAACTGATCGCAGGATATTTTCTCCTGACCACGGATCTGCCCGTCGCTGAAATCGAAGCGATGCGGAAAGAGATTGAGAGCGGTGCGGTCAATCCGATGATTCACAAGCAGCGGTTGGCGCGGGAGATTGTAACGCAATATCATTCTAAGGACGCCGCCCGCCTGGCGGAAGAAGATTTTTTAAAGCGTTTCCGTTACCGCGAAATTCCGGAAAACGTGCCCGAAATCACCATCAGCGACGCGCCTTCGAAGCTTCCCATCAATCATCTGCTGGTGAAGGCGAACCTCTCGGGGAGTCTGAGCGAAGCCCGCAGGGATATTCAATCCGGAAGCGTCAAGCTCGACGGCAAGAAGATCCTCGATTTCCGACAGGAAGTGCAATTGAAAAGCGGACAAATTCTTCAAGTCGGGAAGCGCAGGATCGTGAGGCTGATCTTTCAGGAATAAATCCTTCCAAAAGTCTTTTATGCCAACGTCCTTGGATCGCTTTCATACCGCGGTCGCTGAAGATCTGCAGCGGGTGGATCAAGAAATGCGACGAGTTTTATCCAGCGACGTAAAGCTGGTGGATAAGATCGTCCGCTATCTGATTCAGCGCAAAGGGAAATCCCTCCGCCCCATACTCACCCTGCTGACGGCTCGACTTTTCGGCCGCCCGAATGATCAGGCGATCAAGGTCGCCGTCATCGTGGAGCTGCTGCATACCGCCACGCTCGTTCACGATGATGTCGTGGATGAATCGCCCGAACGCCGCGGATTTCCGTCTATCAATGCGATCTGGAAGAACAAAGTATCCGTGCTAGTCGGCGACTACCTGCTGGCGAAGGCGTTGACCGAGATGCTGGATCTGCGGAACTTCACCGTGTTGGACATTTTATCCACGACGGCGAGGCGGATGAGCCGCGGAGAATTGCTGCAGATCGCCAAGGCGCGCAAACTGGATATCACGGAAGAAGTGTACTTCGATATGATCGGCGACAAGACCGCGGCACTCTTCTCGGCGTGCTGCGAGCTGGCGGCGGTCACCGCCGGCAGAGACGGGATGGATCGGGTTTCGCTGCGGGATTTCGGGGAGAAACTGGGGTTGGCGTTTCAGATCCGCGATGACATTCTGGATTTCTCCGGCAAGAACATTCTGATCGGAAAACCCGTGATGGGAGACGTGAAAGAAAGAAAGATCACTCTCCCCTTGATTTACGCGATGAAAAATGCGAAAAACCCCGAAGGCCGGGGAATTCTGAAACTCATTGAAAGAGGAATTAGAACTCAAGATCGGGGCAAATTGCTCGCTTTCCTGCGCGACCATCACGGGTTAGAATCTGCAGAACGAGTTGCAGAGCGACTGCGCGATGAAGCTCTATTAGCGCTGACGCATTTCCCTGAAACGGAATCCCGCCGCATCCTCGAAGAATTCGCTTATTTTGCTGTGAATCGCAGTAAATAGTTCTTACTTCAGATAGCTCGAGACAATCCATTCCAGAATCGCCGCGAAGCCGATGCAGGCGGGCAGAGTCAGAACCCAGGATATGACGATCTTGGATGCCAGCGTCCAGCGGACGGAAGAGACGCGGTGCGAGGAACCCACCCCCATCACGGACGAAGTAATTACATGAGTCGTTGAGACCGGCAAGCCGAAGTGACTGGCGCCGATGATGACCAGTGCGGCGGCGGATTCCGCTCCGAAGCCGTGCACCGGCTTCAGCTTCATCAAACCCATCCCCAGAGTCTTAATCACCCTCCACCCCCCCATCGCCGTGCCCAATGCCATCGTCATTGCGCAGATGAATATCACCCAATGCGGCACCACAAATGTATCCAGAGTTCCACCGGCGACCAGAGCCATAGTGATCACACCCATGGCTTTTTGAGCGTCATTGGATCCATGCGAAAACGCCATAAAAGCCGCCGAAAAGATCTGCAGTTTGCCGAATATGCGATTGACGTATGTTGAGGTTTGATTCCTGAAAATCAGATAAATCAACCGCATAAATATGATGCTGACGATCAAGGCTATGGGCGGCGAAATCAACAAGGAGAGAAGCACTTTTAAAAGCCCCGACGCGTAAATGGTATGATGTCCGGGGGCACCCATGACCGCTCCGACTAAACCGCCGATCAAGGCGTGAGATGCGCTGATCGGCATACCGAATATCGTGAGCACGATATTCCAGGACGCCGCGACCGCCAGTGCAACAATGATGACGCTGCTGTTGATCGAGGTGGGATTAACGATGTCTTTGCCGATGGTCTGCGCCACATGGGTATTCATGTAAGCGCCAAAAAAATTCAACACAACAGCCATTCCCAAAGCCATCGCCGGAGTCAGGACTCGGGTAGAAACCACGGTGGCGATGGCGTTGGCGGAATCGTTCAAGCCGTTCGAAAAATCGAAAATCAAGGCGAGGAGGATAACAACCAGGGTCACCAGGGGGAGTTCAAGCATGCTTCACGCAGATTCCTTCAATTACATTGGCGACATCCTCACATTTATCAATGGCGGATTCGACGTATTCGTGGATCTCCTTGAGCTTGATCACCGTGATGGCGTCCAGACGGCTGTCAAAAAGCTCCGAAAGCGCTTCGCGATGCAGCAGATCCCCTTCATTTTCGTGAGTATGGACTTGTTCAAAGTACTTCTGCAGCGAAGCGTACGTCATGCGGGGTTTCATCTCCCGCACCAGAGTGTTCAGTACTGCCGTGGCATTCTCGAGCACTTCGACCTGCCGCACCAATTTCGCAGGCGGGGAACCGATCTTATAAAGGATGATTCTCGACGACGCGCCGTCCATCATATCCAGCACATCATCCAGCCGGATGATCAGAGAGTAAATATCTTCGCGGTCGTACGGGGTGAGGAAGCTTTTATTCAGCCGGTCTACCACGCTGTGAGTCAGGCGATCGCCGGCGTGTTCCAGTTCTTTGATCTTCTGCGTCAGAGCGATGCACTTCTGCGGTTCGTGATTATTCTGAAGCAGTTCGACGAAAATCCGGGCGGCTTCATGGAGTCCGGCGGCAGCGCCGTTGAAACTCTCGAAGAACCAACGATCTTTGGGAAACAGTTGAAACATAATTTTTTCATAGAGGATTCTGCCGCCCAGAGTTTACAAAAAAACAGATGCCAAAACAAGCGAAAAGATTAACAGAATTTTAACAATAGAACATCACAATCTGAAGTATATCGAATTTCAAAAAAAGATCGGCTCCGCAGGAAGCCGATCTTCACCGATTATTTTCAGCGCTGTTCCCCTGAGCGCCGATGCTTGACTATTTCATATTTCCGGGAAATTTTCTGGGTAAAGAGATAGTGACCTTCGCTCCACGCATCGCTTTATTCTCAATGGTGATCCTTCCATCCCAGCGATTCAAGCAGCGTCGGGCGCGCGTTAGTCCCAATCCGCCTTTGATTCTGTAATCTTCTTCGATGCGCATTTTGGGCCAGAAGGGTTCAAAAGCTCGCTGCAGAGCTTCCGGACTGAAGCCGTCGCCATCATCTTCTACTTCGATCAAGACGCGCTGATCGGAAGTATACGTCTTTACGCCAATCCGTCCGGATTTACGCCCCCGCTGAGCATCAATTGCGTTCAACAAAATTTCCTCGAGCGCTACGGCGAAATCAGCATAAATTCCGAAGACGTTCGGGAGGGATTCATCCAGGTTAAGATCTACTTGAATGAAGTGCTTGTAGAAGAGATCCGCGCGCAAAAAAGAAAGTTCGGAACGGATGATCTGGTTGATGTTTTGCGGCAGAGCTTCGCGCACAATTTCGTTATCGAATTTATTCGATATTTCGATGATTCCGTCGCGGATTCGCTTGGCTTGTACCATCACGTTTTCAATATCCGCGCCGAGTTCCGGCTTCTTCATCTTCAGGATTTCGAGATGTCCCATCAGTCCGGTCAGAAAGCCATTCAGATTGTGAGTGATTCCGCTGCTTAATCTGCCGATGCTGATGAACGGCGCATACAGATCCAGGAGGTGCATCAGATCCGCCGTTGACTCCAACTCGTTGCTGATATTCGTTCTTTTCGGATCGTTCATGAGATCCTCCGATCTCTCTTCGCTTGGATCCTGACCCGTCATCGGGTCGGATTGATCCAACCGGTTCCTCACAAAGCGGTTCCGGGCGAATTGCAACATCTGCTCGACATCAAAAGGTTTCTGGAAGAAATCCACCGCCCCCATCTTCAACGCTCGAACAGCATCTTCTTTGTCGCCGTATGCGGTCAAGATCGCGAAGGGGAGATCGGCTTGATGCTGCCGGAGTCGCCGGATCATCTCGATGCCGTCCATATCGGGCAGGACGAGGTCGGCGAAGACGAAATCGCAGGGTGCGTCGCGGCAACGCTCCAGAGCCTCCGCACCGGTTGACGCCGTCGTTACCTGGACATCACAGCCTCGGAACAAGCGTTCCAGCGAACTCTTAACGGCGCGGTCATCTTCCACGATCAGGATTCGTTTCTGCTTGGACATGGAAACCAGTTGAATACACGTCGAAGAGAAAAGCAAACACTATGCCACAACGGAATTAACTTCATCTTGAGCACGAGAATGCGATATTTGCTGAAATCCGCCGGATTCTTCGCAGTTTACGACGATTGAATGGGCGGAACTTCAACATCGAAGATCTTCGCATGGCGTGACGATGGAAATCCATTCTCACGAAAAGCGGCTGGAGTTCGCCGGTGATTCGAAGGGCAATTGTGGTTGACTCTCGACATTTTCCGATTTGCGGTCGCGATCGAGATGATAACGCAGAGTGCCGCGTGGAATCCCGAGAATTCGTGCCGCCCGGGCTTTATTTCCGTCGGTTAACTCCAGAATTTTCCGGATCAATTGCTGGTTGGTATCGCGGATGGCGTTATTCGTCTGACGCAAATCCACCCGCAAATTTACGAATAATCCGTCCGGCTCCACCTCGGCGACAGCTGGTTCGGTGGGAGCGATGTTCGCCACAGCTAAATCGCTGTTATCAATTATTTCGTGATCACTCAGGAGCGCGACCCGTTCGATCACATTGCGCAATTCGCGCACGTTTCCGGGCCAATCGTACGCGGTCAAGGAAGCTTCCGCCTCGGGGGTGAAACCGCGCAATCTGCGGCCGAATTTCTGATTGAATTTTTCCATAAAGAACTTGGCGAGAGGGATGACATCGCTGCGTCGTTCCCGCAACGGAGGCAGTACGATGCGGGCGACATTCAAACGGTAGTAGAGGTCGCGGCGAAAGCGTCCTTCCTCGACCGCAACCTCCAGAGGGGTATTAGAAGCTGCAATGACGCGTAAATTCACCTGCTGCAGTTTCGTCCCGCCGACGCGATAGAATTCCCCTTTCTCGAGCACGCGCAGGAATTTGACCTGGGCTTCCTCCGAAAGCTCCACGACTTCGTCTAAAAAGAGAGTTCCGCCGTCGGATCGTTCGATGAAACCGACGTGTCCGGTGCGGTCTGCACCGGTGAAAGCGCCTTTTTCATAACCGAAGAGCTCGCTTTCCAACAAATTTTTCGCCACGGCGCCGCAATTCAAGGCGATAAAAGGCTGCGCAAAGCGCGGCGACAGATAATGCAGATACTCCGCAACCAGCTCTTTTCCGGTTCCGCTTTCTCCCTCGATCAGCACCGTGATGTCAGTCCTGGCGAACGTTTCCACCAGGGAGAGCACTTTTTTAATCTCATGGCTGCTGCCGATGATCTTCTCAAATTTGTTTTTTTCCATCTGCCGTTGGCGCAGTTTCTCGACCTCTTTCTTCAGGGTGAGAGTCTGCAGAGCCTTTTGAACTGCAAGCCGCAATTCGTCTATGTTGAACGGCTTCTGGATATAATCGTAAGCGCCGCGCTTCATCGCTTCGACTGCGGTGGCGACATTGGCGAAACCGGTGACCATAATGACCAGTTGCTCAGGCTTTTTCTCGCGCAATTGGCGCAACACTTCCAATCCATCCAAAGACCCGAGCCGCAGATCCAGCAAGACGAGATCATAACTCGCTTCCAGAGCCAGCCGCAAGCCCTTCTCGCCGGTGTCCGCCGAATCCACCTTGTACCCTTCCGTTTCGAGAATCCGCCTCATAGAGCGGGTGATGGCGGCGTCATCGTCAACGACTAAAATTTTCCAATTCATAGCCTCTCTCAGGTTGAAGTTTTCGCAAAGACCGGATAATAGAGGAGAAAGCGGGTCCTGCCTTCGATTTCACTTTCTATCTCCAATTTGCATCGGTGCTCGTTGAGAATCTTCCGCACAAGCGCCATACCGAAGCCGGATTCCGGGCTCTTCAAAGCGACCGCCGGGTCAAAAAGTGTTTCCAGCCGCCTGGCGCTCAGCCCCGGACCGCTGCGGGAAATCTCCAGCAAAATCGCTTCCGTCAGCAGCCGACTTCTAAACGCGATATCGCCGCTCTCATCCACCGCGTAACAGCAGTGCTCGATCAAGCCGGACAACGCCCGTCGAAAGCGCAGCGCGTCCAGATCTACCTTCGGTAGGGAAGGGTCGAAATTGGTTGTCACCTTGATATTTCTTCTTTTTATCAGTTCTGCATTCTGCGACAACGCTTCAGCCAGCAGTTGATTCAAATCCGCCGTTTGCAGCCGCAGCAAAGCCTGCTGAGTGAAGTCAGCCAATTCGCTGATCATCAAATCCAGCTTCTCGATGGATTTCAAAATATCGGCGTAAATCTCCTTCTGCGTCTCGGTCTGCTGAAATGCCATTTGCATATACTGAGTGTTGATGCTGATGGCGGTCATAGGATTTCTGATTTCGTGCGATAGAGCGGCGATCAACTCCGTGGGATTATACTGCGGTTGCGCCAGGCTCGAGGAAGACCGCTCCAGAGCCTGTAGGGCAGCGGCGTCCGTCATAGGGATTTGCGTCTGAAAGCCGGTCGAGGCTTTGGCGGATAGATCCTGCCGCTTCGCCTGAGGTAGCTGCCGGGATAATAATTTCAAGATTGCGAAGAAATCGGTTTCGGGTGATCCCAGCGATATCGCTTCGCCGTCAGAGGGAATGCAGAACAACGCCTTTGGGAATGATTTCCTCGCGGTCGTTTCCTCCATCACGAGGATGGGAACTGCAGCCGATTCCCGCTGTTTCAGCCGCATAACGATATCGGTTTTCCACCGCCGGTAAAATTCGCGGGAGGCAATCAGCACCATCGGATCCGGGCTTTCCAGAAAAGGCAAGAGCTCTTCAAAGCTCTGTGCGATCTCAACCGGTGCGGTTAAAGAAGCGGTGACGAGTTCGCTCAGTTTCTCCGCCGTCTGAGATGCGAAACCAGCTAACAAATACAGAATCATCATTCAATGCAAACGCAGCGGATGGATGGAATCTTCGGGGTCTGCAGTGCAAGGACGTGGCGGTATTTCGCCACTCGCATAAGGTAACAAATTCTGCAGGCTTTGTCAAGCTAAAACCTTTCTATGGTATGAAAGCACTCAAAAATCGCCACAAAGTGATTGAAGAAATCGTGAAGGATGATTATATTCCAGCTATCATTTCAAGACGAAATGCCGTAAAAGACGATATGGAGAAAAGCGGTTACCTGGGACTTGACCTGGGCGGCAGTCGGATTAAGGCGGTTGTGATTTCTCTGGAAGGTGAGCTGCTGAATTGTCGGATTGAACCGACGCCTCCCGACCGGCAGGTGGGTGAAATCGTGAGGCGACTCGCGGAAATCGCTTCGGAGTTGCTGCAAAGCTGCCCGGACATACACTCCATCGGTGTGGGTTCCCCCGGGCTGGTGGATGCAGAACGGAACATCATCCGACTCTCCCCCAACTTCCCCGACTGGCGCGATGTAGCATTGGGAGATCTGCTTTCTGCGGAATTGCAACTTCCAGTCCATCTGGAGAACGACGTGAACTGCTTTGGACTGGCGGAGCACCGCTGGGGTGCGGGGCGCCACAGCAAGCATATGCTGGCTCTGGCAATCGGCACCGGCGTAGGCGGAGCTCTCCTGCTGGAAGGGAAACTCTATCGCGGCGCCACCGGCGCGGCGGGGGAACTGGGGCACGTCAGCGTGGATCTATGGGGTCCCCGCTGTTCCTGCGGCAATTTCGGGTGCATCGAACGCTATCTCGGGGAAAAGTGGTTCACTCAAGCCGCACAGGAACGCCTCCGGGACAATTCCATTTCTTCGCCGGCGGAAGTCAGCGAGCGAGCGTCTCATGGTGATGCCGCAGCATACAAATTTATTCAGGAACAGGGTGAAATTCTGGGTGCTGCCTGCGTCAGTTTCATCAACGCGCTGGACCCGGAAATCATCGTGATCGGCGGGGGGATTTCGCAAGCAGGGGATCCACTTTTCGACGGGATCCGGCGCGCCGTCCAGGAACGCGCGTATTCGGAACAGGCGAAGAACGTGAAGATTGTCCCAGCGCAGTTGGGCGCTTACGCCGGAGCTATGGGAGCTGCATCCTTAAATATGGATGGTTCGATATGAAATCCATTCATTTCATCCTCGGAATTCACAATCACCAGCCGGCGGGGAATTTCGATCACGTCTTCGAAGAAGCCTATCAGAGATCCTATCTGCCGTTTCTGCAGATTCTAAAGGAATTCCCCACTCTGCGCATCAACTATCACACCACCGGTCCTCTATACGATTGGCTGGAAACTCATCATCCGGAGTATTTCGATCTACTTTCGTATCTGCTGCGAAACGGGCAGCTGGAGATGATGACCGGCGGCTATCAGGAACCGATCCTCCCCATCATCCCGGATCGCGATAAGACGGGGCAGATCCGGATGATGACGGAATACCTGCGCCGCAGGCTGAAAGCAGAGGCTCGGGGAATGTGGCTGGCGGAACGCGTCTGGGAGCCGCACCTCGCCAAGCCGTTGAACGAATGCGGGGTGGAATACGTGACGCTGGATGATTATCATTTCTTCTCCGCTGGGCTGGATCCCGCGACGCTGCTTGGATATTACCGCACGGAAGAACAGGGATACGGGCTTTCCATCTTTCCCATCAGCAAGAAACTGCGATATTTGATTCCTTTTTCGCAGCCGGAGGAAGCTCTGCAATATCTGCGGGAAAGCGCGGATGAAAGCGGGGAGAATCTGCTGGTAATGGCGGACGACGGCGAGAAATTCGGCCTCTGGCCGGGCACCTACGAGTGGGTTTACACACAAGGGTGGCTGCGGCGCTTCTTTAACGCGCTGCAGTCGGCTCAAGAGGAAGGCTGGCTGAAGCTCACGAGTTGTTCGGAATTCGCCGACCAGCATCCGCCTCGCGGACGGGTTTATCTTCCCTGCGCCAGCTACTTCGAGATGAGCACCTGGTCACTTCCTGCGGACAGCGGAGCGAAATTCGACGAGCTCGTGCACCGTTACGAGATAGAGGGGCGTTTGGATGAACTGCGTCCTTTCTTGAAGGGGGGATTCTGGCGGGGCTTTCTGGCGAAATACACCGAATCGAACCGAATGTACCGCAAGATGTTGTGGATCTCAAATAAAATCGCCAAGCTTGATTCTTCAGCGGAAAATCGCGCGGGGGAAAGAGCTCGTCACTTAGAGAACGCGAGGCTTCATCTTTATCGGGCGCAATGCAACTGCGCGTACTGGCACGGAGTTTTCGGCGGACTCTATCTCCCGCATTTGCGCCATGCCGTGTATCAAAATCTCTTGTTGGCGGAGAGATTTTGCAATGAAATCGAGCATCCTAATGAAAATTTCAGCGAATTGCTGCGAAGCGATTTCGATTCCGACGGCAGCGAAGAGCTGTATTTACGCAACGAAACGATGGGGATATTGTTTTCCCCGAATGAAGGGGGATGCGCCTATGAGCTGGACTACCTTCCTGCATCATTTAACCTCTTAAACACCCTGCACAGACAGCCGGAAGCGTATCACCGCAAAGTCATCGAAGCTGGAAGGGAGGTCAAAAAAGGGGAATCCATCCACGATCAATTTCTGGCGAAAGAATCCGGCCTGGAACGCTATCTCGTCTATGACCGGCACGCGCGGGGGATGTTCATAGATCATTTCCTCTCCGCGGATGAATCACCGCAATCTTTGATGGAAGGGCGTTATCATGAACTGGGGGATTTCGTCGGGAAGCCTTATCAAATCTACCCTGATTCTCATTCGACGGGAGACGCCGTAGTTCTGGTGCGCACTGGCCGAGTGGTGGACAACGAGATCACACTTCGCAAGGAAATCAAGTTGCTTGAAGATCACGCGGGAATTGCGGCGGAATATCTGCTGCAAAACCAGAGCGATATTCCGCTGACGATTCTTTTCGCACCGGAATTCAACTTCGCTCTATTAGGCGGGGATTTCATCCAAGCATATTACTATGAAACGGATCGCGCCGAGAGATACGCACTGAACGCAGTGGGGGTGTTGCAGAATTTGCGCAAGCTGTCACTTTGCGATGAAAATGACGGTTTTTGCGTGCATTTCGATTTTGAGACGAACACGGAAGTATGGCACTATCCCTGCGAGACGGTTTCCCTCTCGGAAGGGGGATTCGAACGCGTATATCAGTCTTCCTGCGTGCTGCCGGTGTACCGCCTTGCCGTGCCGCCGCACTCTGAATTCAGAGTGAAATTCCGGCTCAAGTTCGCGTCTTTGCGGCGGGCGGCGAACCGCTCATTCCGATCAGGAGAATAAGCGGAGACAGATTTAGAAGAGCCATTCCCGTCAGACAGGACTGCGCTCCGACCAGCGGCAGCGCGAGGAAACCGAAGAAAATCGCTCCGAATGCCGCACCTATCAAATCCAGAGCGTATAAACGCCCCGCGCGGATCTCGGTCACTTCCGCAGAAATACTCACCGCTACGGGAAAGTGCAGTCCCCCGGCGAAACCGGTTCCTAATAAAAACAAGACGAACAGACTTTCGCCTAAGCCCACCGGTGCCGCTTCGACGCCGACGTTAGGAATGATAAACAACAAGATCGGGAGCACGATCCAGACGGATTGAAGATAAAGAATGAAACGCCGGTTGTTCCATCGGATCTTCGAGGAAACGTAGGCACCCAGAGCCAACCCCGCCATATAAAAGCCCGTCAACATGCCCACTTCGCGGTAGCCGCTGCCGAAAGCGACCTGATACTCCGACAACGCGAAAATTTCCAGGGATATACTCGTCATACCGACCCAAAGAACCGCCAGATTCACACCCCATCTTATGCGGTGTCCTGATTTACGAATGCGAAATCCAGCCGTCCACAAGAGGACGATCAGCGGCAGTCCCGGAACAGCCCATACAACCCGATCTCGAGCGACTCTTAGAAGTTCCGGGCAACCGCCCCGCAGTTGTCGGGATGCGAAAAGCTGCTGCAAATAAAGAGTGATGGGAAACCGATCCCGATTGATTTTCGGATTCGGGCGGCTGTCCAATGCTTTCTCCAGCATCGCAACGTGAGACGCGGACAGCCTATCTGCAAGACGGAACAAATCCCAGTACATCGGCATCATTCCGCGCTGTTCAAGACGCGCTGTGATCTCGGATGCCGTCGCCGCAGGCAGCGATTTCGAATCGCCGGCGATGAAAACGGCGCGATTTCCCGGCAGCACGACGACGCGCTCGAATACCGCCTGCAACGTGGTCCGCAGCGAAGCGAGATATTCGGCTAAATCAACGCCAATAAAGTCCTCGGATGACTCTATGCTGAATACGAGGACGCCTCCCGGTCGCAAAGCGCGCTTCGCCAGACGAAATCCTTCCAGAGTATAAAATTTCGACAGCCGCGCAGTCCGGGGCCCAGGCAGGTGCAGAGCGATGAGATCATAATGGATCGGAGGCGACCGCGAGAGGAATCGTCTGCCGTCTTCTGCAAAGAAAGTTAATCTGGGATCTATCCAAACGGACGAATCAGCGGGGAAAAGAGCTCTGCCGATTTCATAGACGGCAGAATTTAACTCCACCAGATCGAATTTTTCAAGGGAAGGCATTTGCAACGCCGCTCTCAGAGATCCACCGAGGAAGCCACCGATCCAGAGCACCCGCTTCGGCTCCGGATGCTGCGCCGATAGCAGGTACGCTTGCTCCTCCAGGCTCGGAATATCGTCGGAAGTCGCCAGCGTCAAGCCGTTCTCAAATACTGCAATCTGCCCCTGCCTGCCGGCGGCTTCGAGCAGACCATAGGGGGTCTGTCTGGATAGGATCAGTTTCTGACCAGGGCGCAATCGCGTGACCAACCCCCTGTCCACTTCTCTCAAGATTCCTGACGCTGTTGAAAAAAAAAGAATCGCCGCCGCCGGCAAAATCCAGCGCAAATTGCCGCGCATCATCGCGGCGGCGCTGACGAATCCGATAACGGCGAGAATCCAAGCCGGGGTGAGAGGATCAAGGCGTGGAAAAAAGAGCAGGGTCAGGCAGATTCCCGCTGTGAAGGCTCCCGCAGCTTCCAGAAAGAAAGCGGAATTTACAGCTTTTTCAGCGGGCTGAAGCATCCGGCAGGCAGCCGGAAATAAGAATCCGCCGATGAATCCGGGCGGGAAAACCGCGCAGGTAAGCGCAGGGAACAGACCTCCGCCGCCGGGGGACGTTCCGGGGATCCATCCGGTCCAAAGTGCAAACTGATAAAGCAACAGCAACGACGACGGCGCGGCAAAGGATAAAAGAATCAATCCGGTGATGAAGGCGGACTTCGCATTGATCGAAAGGCGCAGACAGAGCGAACCGATCCAGCTTCCGAAAGCGACGGTGAGAAGCCAGAGAGCCAGCGTCATGGCGAAGACGACTTCGTCTCCGCCGGAAAGCGCCATTGCCCGTCGGATGATGAGAATCTGGACGCCGCTCTGCAGCGCGCCGCTCCAGAAGATCCCCGTTCGAAGAGCTGTTTTCTCGTTAAACACAGCGAAAAGGAAACCCAACACTCTGAACAGCCGCCTCATCGCATCATGACCGCTTTGACGGTGCTGACCCGCCCCTCGCTCACCAGACGCAGCAGATAGATTCCGGAAGCCAGATTCCCCGCATCCCAACGCAGCGTATAGGTTCCGGCAGGGAATTCCCCTTCCAGCAAGGTCGCAACAAGCTCCCCGTTTATGCTGTACGCGTGCAGGCGTATCGGACTCCGCATCATTAAACAGAAAGAGATCTGCGTCGTTGCGTTAAAAGGATTCGGGAAGAGAGCTCGCAAGCCGAAAGCGGTCGGAACGTCGGCTTGCCGCTGGGGGAAAACGTGCGGATCGGGATTGAAGTCGTAGCGGGAACGCGGCAGGACTTGATACAGAGAACCGTACTGGCTCAGGATCGCCAGCAAGTTGAAGGGTTCGCCGACTTCCGGATGATCCGGCCAACCGTCGAGATCCGTATCCCGGTCAATGCGCAACTGCAACTGCGCGCCGGAAAAATCTGAGATCGTCAGGTTGGCGTTTTCACCTTCATCCGGCCAGGGGTTCGAACCGGGAACGATCCACGCTTGTTCCAGAAATACCAGCATGGATTCGAGATCTTCGCCGCCTGTGACGGCGGTCAGGCAGGTGATCTGAGCCGCCGCAGGCTGATTTACCTGAGCGCCTACCTGAAGTTCCAGCGGCGCAGACAGCTCCAGGAGATTGTTATATTGCTGAATAAAGGCTTTCACCCGGAGACAATCGCCGACTGCGAAATCGAATGAACCGCCGTAGATGCAGATTCCCGCGGTTTCATCCTGCAGGTAAGCGACGATAAAAGCCGGACCGTTGAAGAGCGCCGATGGAGATGTCGCAATCCCCGACGTCCAGACTAACTCACCGATCATCTGAGCCTGATTGGCGCGGATTGTCCCGAGCGAATAATAAGGCGTCGTCTCGTTGACTTGATTCGGCGCACCGGGAGTTATCCAGGCGGTCCTGTGGAAATCGAGGGAATTTTGGTTGGTGTCCCGCCCGTCGGGAAAGCGGCTCAGGCTGGTGCCGGGAAGCGGGGATGCACTCGGTTCGCCCTCACCGCAAAAAACAGTGTCCGGCAACGTGAAGTCACCATAGCCGACGGCATCCACCCGCACCGTATCAATCCTGAGGATCAGGTTATCCGGTCCGTTCTCGTAATCCACCAGCTGGCTGACCAGGTCCACATTCGACACACTGGGCGACTGTCCAATGACGAAGAAACCGTCCTGCGGGATTTCGCAACCGATCAGCGGAATCACGTGGTATTCCTGTCCGTTCTGGCCACGGACACCTAACAGTTGATAAGCCGTCAAATTGGTTCCGGGTGGTCCGTAAATTTCCACGAAACAAGAATCATCCGCGCCGAAGTCGTTGATCATCACCTCATTGATTTTCACCTGAGCCGCAATCGGGATGATTCCAGATAACAAGAAGGCGCCCCACAACGGCACAAGTGTTCTGCAAGAATAGGTTCTCATGCCATTTCTCAGCCGGCGTATCATTATTAAAATTTTTATTGATTTCTAATTTCGCACATGGTATAATGAGTATATTTCAAGAGCGCATCGCTATGCTGAAATTCATTTACGCGCGCTATATCCAGATCTTGCGAACCGGTATCGCCTTCTGGCTCCTCGGTTGCTTCGCGGGCTGCAACGGGCAATTCAGCCGCTGGGAAACTGCTCCACCGAAGTTGCAGCCCATTCCCGGACAGATCATCGCCCCGGGGCACGCGTTTACTCCGATCTCTCTGGACGATTACGTCGAAGACGAAACCGCCGACAGCTCCATTCAATGGACGATTCGCTCCGTCGGAGGGAAGGTCATCGTCAAGATGCAAAATCGCATTGCACACTTCGACCTCTGCAGCACGGGCTGGCGCGGTTTGGATACGATCCAATTCACCGCAAGCGATCTCGAAGGCCTCTGCACTTCGATCAGTGCGGTTTACGGGGTTCAGATTCCCGCCGACGGGGAAGTCCGGGATCCCGACGGAAGGATCAGGATTTTCTGGGAATCGCCGGAAGTATGCGACAGCCGCGTACTGTACTGGGAACACACCGGCGGCGCAGCGCATGTCGCCGCGCGGCGATCGCATTTTGGATTGGATCATGAAGTCCGCTTACTCGAACTGCGATCGAACGCGCGATACGACTACTTTCGCTTCGGGTTGAACAGCGCCGGCGATACGATTTACAAGAGCCTCGAAGACAGCTTTCTCACCGCGCAGGTCTTGCCGGCGGAACTGCTCAGAGCGCATTTTATTGACGTGAAGCAGGGCGACGCCTGCTTCATCCAAACTGCGGATGATGTGAATCTTTTAATTGACGGCGGATATGGAAGCTTCAGCAATCCGGCACCCCCTTCCTGGGATGGAGACGGCATCCCCTGGGCTTTGAATTATCTCGAGAGCATCGGAATCCAGCGAGTGGATTGGATGATTAAGAGTCACGGCCATTCCGACCACGCAGGAGGATTGCAGGATGTGGTGAATTCAGAGATGACGATCCTCGAAAAACAAGCCCCCTTTCCGGACGAAGGCTTTTCCGCAGATCTCACGCCCGGGGAAATTCTAGATCTGGATTCCCGCACCCGGATGGAGATCTTTAACAGCGGCTATCCACCTGGCGTCCCTGCGTCGAACGAAAACAACAGCTCGATTGTTCTGCATCTCACGTACGGGGAGTTCTCCTTGTTGATGACCGGCGACGCGGAAACGCCGGTTAACGAATATGTGCGACAGACTTTCGCAGGTTCCATTTCGTCCAATGTTCTCAAAGTGAACCATCACGGATCATCCGATGCCATAAACGACGCCTGGATCGAAGCGGTCCGACCCCAAGCCGCGGTCATTTCGTGCGGATCCGGAAATCCCTATGGCCACCCCCATGCAGAAACGCTGAAGATACTCAGGATGCATTCGGTGGAAGTATTGCGCACCGATCAGAATGGGGATATCACCGTCGTCAGCGACGGAACGGAAAACTGGGTCTGGATCTACACACCGTGATCTGTTTTCTTATCCCCTCTTCTCTTCACGGAAACGAATTTTCCATACTGTTTCGATAAGATACAAGGTGCAACAAATAAGATCAAGGAAAATTTCAGAAGAGATAAAAAAGCGAAGGAAAATCCTTCGCTTTTCATTTTTTATGATCACTTCAGCTGTTTAGGGTAAAACTGCATCCGGCATATGGAGGGTGAAGACCTCGTTGACCCCCCGCATATCCTCTTCCATAAAGCCGAGCTCGTCGCGGAACCGATCTAACAATTCCGGCGCGTCGTAGAAATCCCCGACTTCTTCCAGTACCTGCTGAAAAGCATCCACGCAGCGAGGGCAGAACTGCTGACCGGTAAGAGAACGCAATTCTTTCAACGCTTCCTCACGGCTGCGCGCATCCCGATAGGGGCGGTCGCTGCGCATGGCGTCATAGGCGTCTGCGACGGCGATAATGCGCCCCTTGATGTCTATCTTCTCTTTACTTAATCCATCCGGATAGCCCGTTCCATCGAATCTCTCGTGGTGCTGGCGGATAATATCCCGGGTACTGCTCAAGAACAGGATCGGATCGAGGATCGTCGCACCGACGATGGGATGTCCTTTGATGATTTGGTACTCCTCATCCGTCAGCTTGCCGTTCTTCAAGAGAATCGAATCGGGAATGCTGATCTTGCCCAGGTCGTGCAGCAGAGCGGCATACTTCAGGTGCAACATATCGGATGAGGATAAGCCCAATTTCTGTCCGAGATGTACGGCGTAATGAAAGACTCTTTCAGAATGACCGCGGGAATAGTGGTCTTTCGATTCGAGGGCGAAATACAGGACGGAGATCGTTCCTAAAAAACTGCGCTGAAGTTGGGAAAACAGCCGGCGAATTTCGTTTTTCTGTTTGATGAGCTTGGCGTTTTTCTGCGCCAGCTCTTCAGATACTTTTTGCAGAGCATACGTCCGCTCCTTGACGCGCAGTTCGAGGATTTGATTCTGTTCGCGGATCTGCTGTTCGAGGGCCCGCTTGGCTTTGATGACTTCGTAATATTCCAGAGCCCGCTTAACGGCGACCAGGATCTCCTCCATCTTGAACGGTTTGGTGATGAATTTATAGACCCAGCCGCGGTTGATAGCTTCAATGGCGATTTTCATGTCCGCGAATCCGGTCATCAGGATGCGGACGGCTTCCAGATTGCGTTTGCGCACCGCTTCGAAGAATTCGATGCCCGACATCACCGGCATACGGTTGTCGCTGATGATAATGTCCGGGGTTTCCTCATCCAACAGCGAAAGTGCTTTTTTCCCATCCGGCGCGGTGATCACTCGATAGCCCGCGTCCCGGAAGGTCTCATCCAGAAGATCCAGAATATCCGGTTCGTCATCCACGACCAGGAGAGTATAAGGATTCATCTTTCCCCCAACGAATACCATTCAGATCAACAAACCGGATCTCAAGTTCTCAGCAGCACGGTCTCCTTTTGAAAAACCCGGAATGCGATGAATATGCCGATGCCGGCATAGGCAGCGCTGGTCAGAAAAGTCAGCGCGATCAAGGCGGGATTGTAGATGCCCATCAGCGTGTCCCGCAGGATCAAGCTTATGTTCACTACCGGAATCAATGCCATTCGGGCTTGAGTCTCCATGCCCGGCATCATCGAGGTTATTGCGGGAATAATGATGAGAATCAGCAGGGGATAAACGTAACTTTGCGCTTCCTTGTAGCTGCGCGCGTTGATTGCGATGGCGATCAACAACGAAGCAAACAGGGCGACAAGCGGGATGAACAGAAAAAATACCATAAGGAGGGCGACGGGATCCAGTGACAGCGATAAACCAGCCCCCCCCATTTCATCCGAAAACATAGAAGCTCCGGAAATGAGGGTCATGGTCATGGAAAGCAACGTCAAGGTTGCGGTGATGAAACCCGCCAGCATCGTCGTCAGGAATTTGCCCAAAACCAGTTCCAAGCGGGATGCCGGACTGACCAGAAGGGTCTCCATCGTGCCGCGCTCCTTTTCACCCGCTGTAAGATCAATCGCAGGGTATGTACACCCCGTCATCGCCAAAATGATGACGAGATACGGGAGAAACATCCCCAGCGCGGCGCCGGTCATTTGAGCTTCGCTGGCCCGATTCTCGGTTTGGATGGAGAACGGTTCCATCAAGGAGGGCGAGAGATTCATCCGCGCGAGCTGCCGCTGCACGATTTGCCGGCGATATGTATTCAGCGCATCCTTCACTTTCACCATCGCCGTCTGGGATTCTTGATTGGATTGATCATATTCAATGCGCACTTGGAGTGAATCGGCTGCATCCCGCTGGGCGGTCAATCTGTCTTCGAATCCATCCGGCACCCGAATCACCGCCATAACCGTGCGGTCATGCAGCATCGCGACGGCGGTGCTTGAATCCTGGATGGAGTGAATAACCTGCAATCCCGGTGTATCTTGCAAAAAATCCAGCAGTTCAGGAGCCCAACGACTGTTCAGCAGGATCACGGGGGAATTCCGTTTTTCGAGCTTCTCGATCTGCGAAGACATCAATCCGCCTACTCCCAGCATCAACATCGGAATGACGGCGATGGGGAGCAAGACCATCGAGATCAGCGTGCGGCGATCGCGGATGATGTCCAGGAATTCCTTGCGGAAAATGATCCAAACTTTGCGCAAATTCATACTTTTGATTCTCCCCTGCCGGCGGAAACAACGTCTTTCAGTGACACTTTTTGCAGAGTTTCGAATTCCTGCTGTTCGATTTTCTTCAGATGCTCCTTCGCGCAATCAGGGAGTCCGGAAAACGGAATTTTCCCCAACGCTTCCCAGATTTGCGCTAGTTTCAAATCGTCGGAATCCCGCGCCAGACGCAGGAAGTCGTCATCATTGTTGGGTTTGCTGATGATGCCGGCATAAATCAACTTTTCCAAGAGCTGCTTGAATTCGTGCGCGCGCAGTTCGAAGCGCGCAGCGGCGGAATTAATGCGCAGCGGTGCTTCGCCGCGGATCTGCCGATTTGTGACGTCCATCAACAGGTTCAATGCGATGTTTTCCGGCGCGAAGGCATCCGAATATCCGAGCGGGAAGCGGCGCATTTCGCGAATATTCTGCGTCACATAAACCGCCTGCACAGCGAAAAGCAGAATAATGAACGTGATATTCAACCAGATAAAGAACAATGGGAGCGCAGCGAAAGCGCCATAGAGAATATTATAACTCACAAACATCGTTGTGTAAAGAAAATATAATCGTTTTGCGACCTCCCACAGCACTGCGCCGATAACCGCGCCCAATGCTGCCGGTGCGAAGCGCACCTGAACATTCGGAACCAATTTAAACAACAGCAGAAAGCCAAGCCATTCGAGAAACAGCGGAAAGCCCCAGGTGCGCAAGATGGAGTACATTCCCGGCGTCAAGAGAGATTTCAGAGTCTCGCTCCACTGCACCGAAGAGGACGCGATGGTGGAAGCGAGGATCAGAAGCGGCACTAATGTCACAGCGACCCAGAAATTTCGGAAACGGGAGAAAAGACTACGCGGCTGCGTCACCTTCCAGATGTAGTTGAAAGTATCTTCCAGACTGCTCAAGAAGCTTAACCCTGCGATCGCCAGAAAGAAAAACCCCGATCCTCCCAGGACTCCGATCGGCGCTTTCGCCAACAATCCATCGAGGACGCGCACCGCCTGATCCCCTACGCCGCCCGCCAGCATTTTGATCAGATAGGGTTTCAATTGTTCGGAGAGCCACTGACTGCCTCCGAACAGGTCGAAGAACGTAAACAGCACCGCCAATGTCGGCACCAGCGAAAGCAGCGTCGCCAACGTCAAGACCGAAGCCCGCATCATCAGACGGTTGCGCAGGAATTCACGGATGACGAGCCGCACCCAATCCCAGAATAGAGGCAGGGTTTTTTCCCGAAAGTCGTAGCCCGGGAGGGATACTCCGAACCGATCCAGAAACGATACGACCCAGCGGGGGTAGATGCGTTTGATGTCGATCGCCAAAGCGGCTTCAACCTCTGTTTCGCGGATATTGCAATTCCAAACCGACGGCTCGCGTGAATACTTCTTCGAGATCGTTCGTATTATAATTGCCGCGGAGTTGGTCGAGAGTGCCTTCCGCCACCAATTTGCCTTGATGAATGATGCCGATGCGATCGCAGAGACGCTCCGCTTCGCGCATAATGTGAGTCGAAAAGATGATGGTTCGCTGGGATCGCTTTGCCTGAAAGATGAATTCGATGATCGCCCGCGAAGCGATGATGTCCAAACCGGCGGTAGGTTCGTCTAAGATCAAGACCGGCGGGTCATGGATCAGCGTACGCGCAATGGAGACGCGCTGTTTCTGGCCGGTGGATAATTTGTCGGTTTTGACGTCCAGATAATCGCTCATTTCGAGGGTGCGCACCAGCTCATTCAATCGGCTCTCGAAACGGGCCGAATCCAAACCATAGAGCGAAGCGAAATAGCGCAGGATTTCGCGCGCCGTCAGGCGCCGATAGAGTCCGGTATCGCCTGATAAGAAGCCGATGGACTGGCGCACCTGCCCCGCTTGCGTCACGACGTTATATCCGGCAACCGCCGCGGTTCCATCATCCGGGGACAACACGGTTGAGAGGAGGCGCAGAGTGGTGGTTTTCCCGGCGCCGTTAGGTCCCAGCAATCCGTAGATTTCGCCCGGTTTGCAGGTGAACGTCAGCTGATCCACGGCTCGAACGACGCCTCTTTTTTTGTCTGCAAAGGACTTGGTCAAATTCTGCACTTGAATCACAGCGAATTTCCTATTTTCTTCGAATCGAGGCTTCCTGATCAAACCAATCCGGGCGGTAGATCTCGCCATTCTTCGTGCTGTGAACCAGTCGGTAGTCGCCGTATCCGTTGCGGTCCACGAACACGAAGATGACGCCGCCATCCAAGGCATCGTAGTACCAGATCTCATAGGGACGCGTATCCAGCTCGTGAGTGTGATATTCCACTTCGTCCGGCTTTCCAAAGAGGATATAGACGCGTCCACGGTCTGTTTTCCACCCTTCTTTATCCAGCACACCAAATTTTTCATTGCAATAGCTCTTCCGGCTAATAAAGATGTCTTTATACTCATTGACCGGGGTCTCGGGATTGCTGTCGCGTTCGCGCCAGAAACGGATCAGAAACTGCCTTTGCCCCTCTTGATTCAAGGCTCCGATGGAACGCCACTCGGAATCGCTGAGAAGATATTTGATCTCTTCAACCGCTTCGCTGAGCTGCGCATCGTTGTAAGAGAGAATTTCGCTGTCACTCCGGTCCGGTTCCGAGCGTACCGCGAGTCTCTCCGTGCTGAAATCACCCGGCCGGAAAATGAAGAATTTGCTTTCTGCGGATGTGGTTTCGCCGTTGTCGTTGTCCAGAACGATCACCTTCAGATAATAGGTTCCCGAAGTCAGAGAAGCAATGGAGAAACCGTCCACCTCGACCGCGCTGGATCCGACCTTCTTGTGGACTTTCGCCGGTAAGCGTTTCACTTCTTTCCGCGCCGAATCCAGAATGATCCTTTCCACGGTAAACTCTCCGGTCGTGTCTTCAAAATTGTAGATTTCCGAGTAAAAATAGAGCATCGGCAACGCGGTGCCATATAGTCTTTCCGGATTCGGGATCACGCGGTAACCGTTTTTATAGAACTTGTTAACCTCATCCGTTCTTTCAATCTGCGTGGCGAATTCGAGGTTGGATATCTGCAGGGCTGTGTCCGAATATGCCGACAGATCCAGGTCGAGAGCTTTCAGATAAGTGGTATCGCGGTTGAGATCCTCGACTTTTCCTTGCAATCGAAATTTTCCCGGCGGGAGGTTGAACGCAGCGATGTCGGGCAGCTTCTGCCGCGGAGACAATTCCGCGGGATCTTGCACTTTATCCATGATTTCCCAAGATGTCGTGGACAGCAAGGTATCCGGCGAATAGAGATGCAGCGATATCCGGGCAAGCGCCTGGTAAGCTTCGCCGGACGGATTAAACTGCAAGGCATCGCGTTGAATCATCAGATAGACTTCCAGATAGATCAGACCGCCTTGCTGGCGATACCCGGCGGCATCCAGTGTAAAAATGGGCTGCGCGTGCGCGCAGGCAAAAAAGAAGAAGGCGACGCCGACCCAGCATGCGAACCATAAATGCCGACGTCTGGTTTTCATCCCCGACCACATCTTTCACTCCGGTAGATTTAATTCAATTTCACGGGCACTACTTTGGAGACACCTTCTTCTTCCATGGTGATTCCCAGCAGTTGCTGAGCTTCCATCATAGTGCGCTTATTGTGTGTTACTACGAGAAATTGCGTCGTCTTCGTGAACGACTTCAACATGCGGCAGAATCGCGCGGTGCTCTCATCATCCAGCGGCGCATCCACCTCATCCAAAATGCAGAAGGGACTGGGACGTTCGAGATAGATGGCAAAGAGCAGCGAAATTGCGGTCAGCGCCTTTTCACCGCCGGAAAGGAGGGTCAGAGATCCGATGCGCCGGTGAATCGGCGCCGCTAAAAGCTCGATACGGGATTCCAGCGGGTCGCTTTCGTCCAGCGTGATATCGGCTTTCCCCCCTTCGAAGACGTCCTGAAAAACCTTCCGGAAGTTCTCCCGGATGCGTTGGAAACCCGCTTCGAATCGCTCCCGGGCTTCTTTGTTCAGGGCGGTTATCGTCTGCTGCAGATCCGCCTCCGCCTGCTCCAGATCGCGCATCTGCTGACTCAGGAAATTCAAGCGTTCCAGCTGCGTCTTATACTCGGTTTCAGCCGCCAGATTCAGAGGCTCCAGGGAGATGATTTTTCTTTCGATCTTCGCCAGAAGTTCAGCATCGGCGCGCTCTTCCGACACGGCTTGCAGGTCAATGCCTTCCAGCTTTTTCTTTTCCTCCCGCAAAGCCGCTTCGTTTTCTACACTCTCCAGCTGAGCCTGATGCATCTCTGAAGAAAGCGTTTCGATCAGGTTGCGGATCTCCCTGACTTTATTGCTCTGCAACTTATGGCTTTCCGCTTGTTCCCGTCTCGAAGAATCAAAATCCTCCAGCTTTTGCTTCAGAAGAGACATAATAGCGGCGGCTTCAACGAGCTTCTCCTGAATCATCCCCGCGGACTCTTCAAGCTTCCTATTCTGTTCCTTCAACTGCGAATTTTCTTCTTCGAGCGTCTTCATCAGGTTGATCTGGGATTCACGGCGTTTTTGCAGTCCCTTCAGGTTTTCGTCCAGGTGGTTGATCTCCGATTGGATCCTCTCAAGTTTCAGTTTCGCATCCGTGAGGTCCGCTGCAGCTTGTTCTTTCACCTCCAGAGCACTGGCTTCCTGCTCGCTGAAACGGCTCTGCTCCTCTTCGCCGCGCCGCAAACTTTCGAGGATACCTGGCAAATCCGGAGCTTGCAGTTGTTCTCCCGCCGAAATCTCTTGAAGCTTCCGCAGGGATAGCTCCCTTTCCTGCTTCAGCTGCTCCAGGAGGAGATCCGTTCCGGCAATCTGCGCTTCCAATTGCATTTTCTCCCGCATCTTCTCATCGAAGACGGCTTGCTGCGCTTTGAGTTCATCTCGGGTTTCGATCAAACCGGCTTCTTCTCGCCGCAAGTCATCCCAGGAAGACGCAAGCTGTTTCCGGAGTTCCGCGTCTTTAGCGGTGGCTTCTGCCACCCGGCGCTGAAGATCGCGCAGCTTTTCCGTCAAGCCGTGAATCCGCGGGGAATCTTCACCTCCGGAACCGATGATCCAGAAACCGAGACCATCCGTGAACTCGCCATCCGCAGTTACGAGCTGGATCCCGTTCTCACCTGCGAATCGGGCGTGACGTTGGAGATCCTCGTAGGACGCCACGAGCAACGTTCTGCGCAGAAAATGCCGAATCCACATCGCCGTGCGGGACGCCCCTTTCACCTCCTGGGCTAAAATCCTCGCTCCGATCTTCTTCGCAGCGGATGGAACCATTCCGTCGTCTTCTTCGGGGGGATCCCCGACTAATAGCGCCGATTTCCCTGGTTTTTTCGAATGCAGGAAGGCGCGGAGATGATCTATCTCTTGAGCTTCATCGAGAACGCGGCAGAACGCCATCCCCTGCAGAGCTGTCGCCACCGCAGGCATGAGACGATCGTCAACGCGCGCTTCATCATGCAGCACGGCGCTGATCGCAGAGGGAAATTCCGCCGCCAGCGTTCCGCCTCCCGAATATAAGGGGGAGCTGCGACGGTGCAATTCCTTGAAATATTCGATTTGGAGTTTAGCTTGACTCAGCTGAGCGGATATCTGCTGTGATTCCTGTTCCAGATCAGCAATCTGCTGCTTTTGCCTTTCAATCTGACTTTCACGTTCTGTGCAGACAGCACTCGTTTGGGTCAATTCATTCTGCTGCACCGCGATTTCTCGGTCAATCCGTTCCAGATCCGACCGGCGACGCTCCCGTCGGTCTTCAAGTTGCTGCACTCTACCAGCCAGATCGGCGATTTTGTCCTCCAGAGAGCGCAGGGTCGCCTTGCGTCGCTCCATGGAATGGATGGATTCGGTCTCCTGAGCCCGCAGCTTCAAGATGCTTTCACGGCACCGTAAAACGTCTGCTCGAATTGCTTTGAACCGCGAGTCCGCTTCGGCATACCGCGTCCGGCAGTCTTCATACTGCTTTTTCACCAACGGCAACCGCGACTGCTGAGACGTCCATTCGCGGTGGACAATCGAGATCTGCTCTTCCAGCCCTTCCAGTTCCGCGCAGATTTTTCGGATTTCCTCTGCGTTGCGTCGCATCCTCCATTGGGTCGCACGAAGCTCCTCATCCTGCTGATTCTTATCCAGAGAAATCTGCTGGAATTTCCTCTGAGCGGTTTCGAACTCTATTGCAATCGCACCGCGATCCTTTTCGCGCAGGAGAGCCTCATTTTCCAACTGCATCAGCAGAGTCTCTGCGGTGGATAAATCCGCAGCAGCCCGCTCGATTCTCGCCTGATAACTTGCAAGCTCCGACTGCAGCGGTGACAGTTTCTGCTCCAATTCCTTTACCTTCTGGAGAGTAATGGCGCTGCGGACGAGCTGGGCTTTCTTCTGCAAGCGCTGATAAGCCTGAACACGGGAGACCTGCCGCTTGAGATTTTTCGTCTGGCGTTCCACTTCGGAAAGAAGATCCTGAGCCCGTTCGCGATCTTGTTGAGCTTCCGCCAGACGGCGTAATGCTTCCTTGCGACGTTGTTTATAGCGGGTGACGCCGAGCGCTTCGTCGAGCAGGTTGCGAAGCTCGTCGGGATTTCCGGAGAGGATATCCTCCACCATCTTCAATTCGATGATGCTGTAGGCGTCCGGACCGATTCCAGTCCCCATAAAAAGATCCAGCACATCCCTGAGGCGGCAGAGAGACTGGTTCAGAAGGTATTCCGATTTCCCCGAACGGAACAAGCGTCGGGTGACGGTCACTTCCTCATACTCCACCGGCAGTGTCCCATCGGTGTCACGCAGGGTGAGACTAATTTCAGCCATCCCCAGCGGTCTGCGCTTGGCAGTCCCGCCGAAGATGACGTTCTCCATTCGATCCGACCTCAGTACCGATTCTTTCTGTTCCCCCAAGACCCAACGCACAGCATCCACCAGGTTGCTCTTGCCGCAGCCGTTGGGACCGACCACCGCTGTAATTCCCGGGGAGAAGTTGATTCGCGTCCGCTGAGCGAACGATTTGAAACCGAACAAATCTATGGTGGAAAGATACATAGGCGACTTTGAATTTTATTGTTTTCGTGCGCAGAGACGATCAGAGTAAGTTTAATCGCTCTTCATCCGGAAAGATCGTCTTTCTTGCGTTCTTCTTCTTCTTCCGATTCATGAATATGTAAATTCAGCTCGCGCTGAAACTCCTTCGATGCCTGTTGCAATTTTCTCACAATCCCCCCGACCGTTCGGGCGAAATCCTTCACCCTCTCCCCACCGAACAGCAGGAAAGCGACGATGAGAATCACTATAAGTTCAGAACCGCTCGGAAACATATCGAAGGAACCCTCGAAGTGGCTGCCATTTGGCGAAGTCAGCTGTGTGCTCCCGCTCGACGGCGAAAAGCGACCGATGCGACGATGATGCTGAGTTCATACAATAATATTAGAGGCACTGCTAAAACCGCCATCGTGAAAATATCCGGCGGAGTGATGACGGCGGCTATGATCAGGTTGATCACGATGGCGTAGCGACGCTTTGATCGCAGGAATGCAGGCGTAACGATTCCCAGACGGACGAGAAAGTAAATCACCAGAGGCAGTTCGAAAACAACACCGAACGCCAGCATCAGGCGCACGATGAAATCTACGTAACTGCCGAAAGACCACACATTCTGCACAGCTTCGTTCCCGAAGGATAAAAAAAAACGAGTGGCGTAGGGGAGAACGAAAAACGAAAAAACCACTCCCACGATAAAACTGAGAGTGGACGTGAAGACCACGGGGAGAATAAATTGTTTTTCGCGGGGGTAAAGCCCTGGGGCGACAAACCTCCAGAACTGATAGAACACACCGGGCGCGGAAATCACCAGACCTCCCGCCAAGGCGAGTTTCAAACGAACGATGAAACCTTCAGTCGGCGTTAAAAATGCGAGCGGAAATTGATGATCGGGAAAAAATGAACCGATGAGGAAAGTCTGAATTTTTCCAACGAAAAAATACGCGAAAAAAAAGCCCGCTAAAACAAACAGAACCGCCTTAATCAATCGGGACCGCAGCTCTTCCAGGTGGTCCCAAAAAGACATCTGAGCGGTTTTTTCTGCTTCATCTTTTCCGGAATTCATTGAAACTGAAGGCATCCTACGAGCCTCCGTCAGAGAGATAGAGCCAAGCTCTCAAACAAGGCTCGCCCGTCTATCCCCCCTAATCTGTGATTCATCCTTCTCTCCGGATGCGGCATCATCCCCATCACGTTGCCTGCATCATTGCAGATTCCGGCGATGTTATTTAAAGACCCGTTGGGATTGGCATCGGAAACGACATTTCCGGCGGCATCACAGTAACGAAATAGGATCCGCTTTTCCGCTTCCAGCCTAGCTATGACTTCGGGAGGCGCATAATACCTGCCCTGACCGTGCGCGATGGGAAGTTCTATGACTTGAGCAGGCGAGTAATTGCGGGTGAAACGCGTGGTTTGATCTTCCACGCGAAGCTTGACGGGCTCATGGATGAAACGCAGTGTGTGGTTTTTCAAAAGAGCGCCCGGCAATAAGCCGATTTCCGTCAGCACCTGGAAGCCGTTGCAGATGCCGATGACCGGGCGCCCCTGATCGGCATGGCGGACGACGGAATCCATAATCGGCGAAAACCGCGCGATGGCTCCCGCGCGCAGATAATCGCCATGCGCAAACCCCCCCGGCAGAATGACGCAATCCACACCTTCGAGATCCCTTTGACGATGCCACAAGAACTTCGCCGAAAAGTTCAGCTCCCGGGTTAAACCCCAATAGCAATCATAATCGCAGTTCGATCCCGGAAAGACCACGATGCCGAAGGTCACATCACCTCCATTCAACGTTCACTTCCGTTCATCCAGTTCGATCCGGAAGGTTTCCACGTTGACATTGGCGAGCAACCTTCGACACATCTCCTCCAATCGCGGCAGCGGATCCCGCCCGGGCACTGGATCGAACTCCAGAGTCATAAATTTCCCCACCCGAACTTCCTTCACCTCTTCATAGCCCAAATCTAACAGAGCATTCGCGACAGCTTTGCCCTGGGGGTCGAGGATATCCGGTTTGGGAGTGATGTAGATATGCGCCAGCATTGGTTTCACTCACTGAATATCAATGTTCTCCCGGGTCATGGGGGATTTCCACTTCATCGAGTTCCGTCTCTAGCTCCTCGTCTCTTGCGGCACCGAAAAGCCACAGGAAGAGGTTGCGCATTATATATAGTACCACCAGAGGAAAGAAGGTGCGCTGCGGATTCAATGCGATGAGCAAGATCACCAAGGCAATGAGGATCAGTTTCACCGGATGACCTGAGATTTCCCGAGCGCTCAGACGAGGAATACCTTCAAAGGGGATGCGGCTGACCATGAAAAACGCCAAAAGGAGCGTCATAGGAATGAGCAGCATTTCGAGATGGAAATTCCCCCAGATCGAATAGTTAAAGAGGATGAAGCTGGCGATTACGTTCGCCTGCATAGGAATAGGCAAACCTTCGAAGAAGGTTTTTTTGACGCCCACGCTTGCCGAGAGGTTATAGCGCGCCAGCCGGATGATGCCGAACAAGAGCGGGAAAGACGCCAGCACAACGCCAGGAAACCCGAAAACGTGGAAGTAGGTTGTGTACAACAAGAATCCAGGCACTACACCGAATGAAACAGCGTCCGATAAGCTGTCCAATTCGATCCCGATCTCTGAAGAACTGCGGGTGAAACGCGCCAGTCTTCCATCCAGCGCATCGAAAATGGAGGCGACGATCACCAGCCAGCAAGCGCTCAGAAAGTTTCCTTCAAAAATAAGAACAATCGCCCAGAATCCGAGGAAAAGATTGATGCCGGTGAGCAGATTCGGCAGCCATGCCAGGTCATTTCTTTTCATGAAAAACTCCTATAATGGATTCTCCCGCAAAGACACGATCCCGCACTTGAACGGAAAGATCGCACGCCGGCGGCAGAAAAAGATCGAGACGCGACCCAAACCGGATCATTCCGAAGCGTTCACCAGTGGTGACGTCCTGACCTTCCTGCAGATGGCAGACGATCCGGCGCGCCAGCCAGCCTGCCACCTGAGTGCACCCGATTATACCGTAGGGAGTGTTGATTTCGATATATTGTCTCTCGTTTTCCAGACTCGCTTTGGATTGGAAAGCCGCGGTGAATTTCCCCCGCTGAAAGCGCAATTTTTGAATCCTGCCCCCGATCGGAATGCGATTGACGTGCACATTGAAAGGGGACATAAAGATCGAAATCTTGCGGACGGATTCACCAGAGTCCCCGTTTCTCTCGATCGGATGGATCTCGATAATTTTTCCGTCAGCCGGGGCGACAACGACGCCGGCATCCTTCGGGCTTCGCCTCGGGGGATCTCGAAAAAAATAGATACTGAAAGCCAGCGGCAGCCATCCCAGCAGTGTGATACCTACCGCGACCCAGCCCGTCAACAGCAATCCCACGGAAGCGAAAAGGATCGCCAGGACGGCAGCCGCAAGCAGAATCGGCTTTCCTTCCGGAGCGAGATTCATCCGGCGTTGATGATGCGGTCGCGCAGTTCGCTGTACGCCTTCTCTACTCCGCCCATATCGTGGCGGAAGCGATCCTTGTCGAGTTTCTTATGCGTCTTCTTATCCCAAACCCGGCAGGTATCCGGGCTGATTTCATCTCCCAGAAAAAGTTCATTTCCCCGCCTGCCGAACTCCATCTTGAAATCCACGAGGATGAGATTGCGCCGGTCGAAGAACGATTTCAAGATGGCGTTGACTTTACACGCGATGCGCCCGATGGCACGCATCTCTTCCGGATTGGCATGACCGAAGGCGTACGCATGATACTCGTTGATCATGGGATCATGGAGCTGATCATCTTTGAGATAATGTTCGAGGATGGGATACTCCATGACCGTCCCTTCCGGTATATTATAGCGCGTGCAGAGACTCCCCGCAGCCACGTTGCGCATAACGATTTCGATGGGGATGATATCCAGCTTCTTCACCAGCATTTCGTTCGCCGAAATCTTCTCAATGAAGTGCGTGGGGATATGGTAATTTTCCAGATACTCGAACAGGAAGGCGGAAATGTCGTTGTTGATCTCGCCTTTGTGCGCGATCGTCCCCTTTTTGGCGCCGTCAAATGCGGTGGCGTCGTCTTTGAACTCCTGGATGAGGGTTCCTTCGTCTGTCGTTAAATACAATTTTTTGGCTTTGCCTTCGTAAAGCAGTTCTTTTTTTTGCAAGAGTTCACTCCTTAAGAGGTTGATTTACGGTTTATATCAATCCAATTCGCTTGAAAATATTGTCCACGCGCTGGAGAGCCTTCGCCAGATCAAAGCAGGCCGCGATCTCCTCCCGGGTTAGATGTTTACCCACTTCCTCATCTTTCCACAGTACGTTTATGAACTCATCCGAGCTTTCCTGAGCGGCCAGCGCATTCCTCTGCACGATGCGGTACGCTTCCTCACGCGGGACGTTTTTATCCAGCAACGCCAGCAGCACGGACTCGGAATAGATGGCTCCGCGCGTGGACCCGAGATTCGCCGCCATCATTTCCGGCTTCACGACGAAGTTCTTGAGAATTTTGTCAAAAGTCCTAAGCATATAATGCAGGATATGAGCGCTGTCCGGCAGGATAACCCGTTCGACGGAAGAGTGCGAGATATCCCTCTCATGCCAGAGGGGTACATTTTCCATCGCAGTCAGAGCGAACCCCCGCAGCAGACGAGCCATGCCGCAAATCCGTTCGCAGAGGATGGGGTTGCGCTTATGCGGCATCGCGGAAGACCCTTTCTGCGTGCTGGAGAAACCTTCCATCACTTCGTTGACTTCGGTGCGATGCAGATGCCGGATCTCCTGCGCGAATTTTTCCAGCGAGGTTCCGATCAAAGCCAGCGTGCAAATCCAATCGGCGTGACGGTCGCGGGCTACAACCTGCGAGGAGACCGGCTCCGGGCTGATGCCCAACTCCCGACAGACGTCGTCCTCGATGCGCGGATCGAGGTGCGCGAACGTTCCGACCGCTCCGGAAATTTTTCCCACCGCGACCTGCTTGAGGGATCTTTCGAAGCGCTCGAGGTGCCGCAAAATCTCACTGTACCAGAGCGCCAGTTTCAAACCGAACGTGATCGGTTCAGCATGGACGCCGTGCGTCCTGCCGATCATCGCGGTATCTTTGTGGCGCACCGCCTGTTCCGCCAGAGTGTCGCGCACCTGCCGCAGATCTTCCAGCAGGAGCATTCCGGCTTCCTTCAATTGAACCGCCAGCGCCGTATCCAGCGCGTCGGAAGAAGTCATCCCTCGATGGAGGTAAACGGCTTCCGGACCGATGTTTTCCGCCACCGCGGTTAAAAAAGCGATGACGTCATGCTGGACTTCGGCTTCGATTTCTTCGATTCGACCGATATCGAACCGAGCTCGAGCCGCGATGGCGGTGGCGGCTTCCTGCGGCATCAGACCGAATTTCGCCATCGAACGGCAGACCGCCAGCTCCACTTTCAACCAGGCGTTGTATTTGGCTTCTTCAGACCAAATCGCCGCCATATCGGGAAGGGTGTACCTCGGGATCAAGTGATTACCTCAGAAATACGGATGAAAGACTGCTATCAGCGCGGCATCTCCGCCAGCTTCAAAGTGAGATCTTTCTGTTTGGATTCACGGATGATCGTAAATGTGAGCTTATCGCCCACGCGCAAGTCCTCGTTTTCCAGATAAGCGCGGACTTCGTTATAGTTGCGCACCGGCTGGCGATTGATCGCCAGGATCACGTCCGCCACCTGAAATCCGGCTTTTTCCCCGGGGCTGTTCGGCTCCACATCCGTGACGATCACTCCATCCGTGCTTGGAAGATTCATAGACAGAGCGATCAAGCGATCAATATTTTGAATGGACAAGCCTGTCCAGTAGTTGCGGTTCACGCCGCCGCTGGAACGCAACTCTTCGATGATCTGTTTGATTCGGTTGATCGGTATCGCAAAACCGATTCCCAGAGATCCACCGCCGCCTTCCGTGAAGATCATCGTGTCCATACCGATCACCTGTCCCAGGCTGTTGACCAAGGGTCCGCCGGAATTGCCGCGGTTGATCGAGGCGTCCGTCTGGATCATATCCTTGTATACGCGGCCTTCCGGATTGCGTGAAAAATCGCGGTTCGTGGCGGAAACCACGCCCACGGTGACGCTGGGTTGATCGTTGTTGGAGAAAAGCCCGAAAGGATTGCCCAACGCGATGACCCATTCGCCGATGATGACGCTGTCGGAGTTGCCCATCTCCAGGTAGGGCAGGTTCTTCGCGTCCACTTTTAACAGGGCGATGTCGCTGTAATAGTCGGCGCCGACGATCTGCGCCTGCATCTGATCGCCGGTGGTCGTGGTCACCAGAATTTCCGTCGCGTTGTGGATCACATGTTCGTTGGTGACGATGTAGCCATCGGGACTGATGATAAAGCCGGAACCCAGGTTCTCGACCTTCTGACGGTAAATCCGACTGGGGAAGAAATCGCGCAGAAAGGGATCGTTCCAGATGGGGTTGCGGGCGCGGTATTCCCTCACCTGAATCACGTTGATGCCGACCACCGCCGGCGCCACCCTTTCGATGGCGCGGGTGATGGCATTCCTGCGGCTCTCCGAAATCTCATCATTAATCGTCTGGCGCGATGTCAGATTGGCGTAGTGAACATCACTGCTGTTCCCGCCGGCGTTCGCGACAGCGAGCGAATCCGCCGCCGCCTGCACGAGATGCTCGCGCCGGTATTCCAGATACCCTAAGACTGCAACCGCTCCGAATAAGAATCCGAGGAGCAGTTCCCGCCAGAATCTCACCGCTTCTTCCCGGCTTTTTCCCAATCCTTTAGGAAACGATCTATGCCGACATCGGTCAGAGGATGCTTCACCAGTTGTTCGATCACTTTGAAAGGCATCGTGACGACATGCGCGCCCATCATCGCAGCCTCCACCACGTGCAGAGGATGCCGCACGGAAGCCACCAATACCTCAGTCGCGAAATCGTAATTCTGATAAATTGTTACGATTTGTTCGACCAGTTCCATCCCGAAAGTGCTCACGTCATCCAGCCGCCCTACGAAGGGGCTGACGAACGTCGCGCCGGCTTTCGCCGCGAGGATCGCTTGAGAAGGGCTGAAAACCAGCGTCATATTCGTCTTGATGCCTTCGCGGGCGAGCTGGTGAGCCGCTTTCAATCCCGCGACGGTCATCGGGCATTTGATGGTGATATTCTCGTGGATTTTCGCCAGCACGTGGGCTTCCTTCAGCATGCCGGCGGTATCCATCGCGATCACTTCCGCCGAGATCGGGCCATTCACGATCGAGCAGATTTCCCGCAAAATCTCGTGGAAGTCCCTCCCCTCTTTCGCCACCAGCGAGGGGTTGGTGGTTACCCCGTCCAGCAAGCCCATTTCCGCCGCTTGACGGATTTCATCTACGTTCGCCGTATCAATGAAAAATTTCATTCGAACCTCGTTGATTCAAACGATCTCCATTTATGCCGCGGCAATCGGCAACGCCAATTCCGCTTCCGAATCCGGTTCCAAACGGGGAAAAGACGCGTATCCCACGTTCATCAAACAGAGCCCTCGGGGGGGCGCATTGAAGACTTCATCAACTTTTCTTGGGATAGCAAGCATCGTTTCAAAATCCTCGTATGAAAACCGGCCACGAGCGACATCAACCATAGCTCCGACCAAACCGCGAACCATGTGGCGCAGGAACCGATTCCCCACGATATGAAACCTGATTTCTTCGTCTGTTTGTTCCCAACCGGCGGCAAAAATGCGACAATTCCGGCCGTTGATTTCATCCATTTCCATCCCATCCATCTCAGGACTGGAGAACGCCGAAAAATCATGTTCGCCGGTCAAATGCGCAGCCATCCGGTGCAAAATTTCCGATTCAACCCGATATCTGGGATGCCAGCCGTACATCCTCTCCAACGCTCGTTCCCGCCGGAAGATGCGGTACCGATAGTAACGCCAGCAGGCGGAAAAACGCGCATGAAAAGCGTTGGAAACACGCTGCACATCTCTGACTTTGACGTCCTGCGGCAGAGTGCCGTTCAGCGCCGCAAGCAGCTTGTCCGGTTCGAACTTTTCGAATGCATCGAAATGAATCACCTGACCCAGCGCGTGAACGCCGGCATCCGTCCGTCCCGCTCCCGTGACGCGGATGGAAACGCCGTAAAGCCGCATCAAACAGGCTTCGATCGCCGCCTGGATTGTCATCAACCCCGGCTGAAGCTGCCAGCCGTGGTAACCGGTTCCGTCATATTCGACAGTGGCGCGATATCGCTGCACGACCGAAGCGCACTCTCCTTCGAGCAAAGATCAGATTAAAAAGGTAGATTTCCACCCATCCAGAAAGCGATGATC
>CAZUTK010000019.1:0-43806 GCA_964623265.1 uncultured bacterium
GTCTCCCCGGGATCCAGCGCCCCGTTGTTGTTGCCCGTGGGATCTTCGATCACCAAACCCGACTGCACCACCACAGGCGCGTTGACGATGTAGGAAAAGAAAGACTCCCACGTATTTGAGCCTGACGTGGCGGTTAGAGTGAAACTAGCGATGTGTTGGTCTTCCACCTGTGGAGCCGCCTGTACCCGGAAGGCGTTAGGAATCGCGATCGAATCGCCCGCGGCGATCGTGCCGTAGTTGTACTGACCGTTGATAACCGTAACCAATGGATCGGTTGTAGTGATCACGACGTTGACGTTGGTTGCAGGCTGAACGCCGATGTTCTTTACTTCGATCGTCATATCCACGGTTTCGCCGAAGTCCCACTGCCCGTTGTTGTTGCCCACGATCGCGTCGTTGATGGCGCAGGAGTTGTAGACGACGTACGGACCGGAAGCAGGGATCACCGGCACGTCGGCGATATAGCGGTAGTAATTCGCTTTGGTCACCGTCACGCGCATGGTGTTGCCGGGTGTCTGCAGAGGGATGTTGATGGCGACTGGGCCTCCTGTGCCGATTGCGGATCCGATTACGGCGTTGTTGACCGAGAGCCCGATCAGCGCTCCTTCATTCGCCGTCACAGTGAAGCTGGTCGCACCCGCCATCAGAGCGGCGTTGTGATTGACGGTCAGATTTTGCGGCACTTCCGAGTAGATCGTCAGGAACGCGTCGCCGTGATGATGGAACAGGTTATTGGTGTGAGTCTTATTCTGCGGGTTGTAAGGCCAGGAAGAAGCGTTGAGGTAGTACTTCCCGCTCACGTTGCCGAAGCCCGGACGCAGATTCCATTGCGCGTTGGGATTGCCGTACCCCGGATCGAAGTTGGGCCACATGCAGTCGTAAATTCCCCAGGTATAGGTGTCATTGACGAAGGAGTAGGAAACTTCCGACGCCGCGATCAGCCCCAATGCGCCGTAATTCATTCGGTGGAACGCTTCTGTGAAGCAGTTGGTGCTCAGGTTGTATTTGCCCGTCAGGCAGTTCATCGAAAACACGAACGGATACATCGTGTTGTTCAATCCCGCCAGGTCACTGATGTGATAGGAAGGGGTGGACCAGCCGGTTTCTTCTCCGTGATCGCGGTGCTGAACGATGAATGCGCCTGCATTGATGGCGCTGTTGATGCCCGCCGCACTGCCCGACCAGTTGGTCAGATAACTCGGCGTCGCAGGGATGTAGCCCAAACCGGTGGGACCGAAATAATTGATGATCATGTAGGTGTTGGGATTCGTGGACCAGGAAGAAGGCGGTCCCGAAGTGCCGGCGTACTGGCGCACCGGCGTTTTTCCCAATTGATTTTGCAGGTAGCCGTAGATCACTTCGCAGCAGAGGATGAACCAACGGTCGCTCTGCCAGCCACCCGCGATCAGCGGATTCTGATAGAATCCCGGATTCGTGTAGGGATTTCGTTCGTAGGTGAGCATCTTGCCGATCATGGACTGCAGGTGTTGATTGGTTTGAGCCGTGATTCGGCTGATGTTCAGATCCGGCAAATCATTGCCGTCAATGTCCGCGTAAATGTTGTCGGAAACGCAGTAGTTGTTCCAGATCGGCGATGTGATGCCATAGACATCCACTCCGGAAGTCTGATAATCGGAAAGCAACAAAACCGCAACCGGCGGAATCGTCCAGTTGTGATAGGCGTTGTTGATGTAGTTTTCGATCAGGGTTTGATTGTTTCCGCCGATTTCCGTCAGCGTCGTGATGCCGGTGATGATCCCCTGTTGATTGCGCCACTGCTTCAGGGTGTCCGCCCAGGCGATGAAGACGGGATCATCCGGGACGATGATCAGGTATTCGACGTTGGTTTCATCCGTCTGATCCACTTTCGAATAGTTGTAGTTCATGACGGGCAGGGAAGAATAGTTGAGCAGATGTTCTTCGAGGATGGGATCCCACCACCGGCTGCGCAGGCGGTCTTCCCCGAAATGCCCGTTGCCGCCGATGAAGTCCACTCGTATTCTGACGTCCTGATAGACGATCAGATCTTTCGTCACCGGGTTGTATTGAAAGGGGGTGACGCCCAGAATGACGACATCCACGCCGCGCATCTGCGTCACCTCGCTCAGCAGATAAGGTTCCGCGGGATAGAACGCATTGCGTTCGTAGATTTCTGGGTTTTTCTCATAGCGCAGGACTGGATCCGTATCCATCGGGATTTCAAAAGCCGGCGCGATGTCCAGATTGTGATACACTTCCGAGCGATAGCTCACCAGATGTGCGACGGCGCGCGCACCCTGTGGAACGGCGATGTAGCGGCCCGTGCCGGGGAGATTCGGAGCGCCTGCGTCGTTGGGCAAGATGACGCCGGGAATGGAGATCATCTTCATCATCTCGCCGTTGATCTCCACGTCGAGGATGTCCATACTGGTGACCGAGAAAACGACTTCCACGCCGGAGACGTCCGTCTGCACGAGGTTGAAGCCGGTATGGCCCCAGTTGCCATCAAACTCGATGTGCTGCGCAAATGCGTTCCCCACCGAAAGCAGAGCAACGCATACGATTGCTGTCATCCAGAATTTGATTTCTCTTCTCATGAAGCCTTCCTCTTCTTTAGGTATTGAGTCCTTTACAGGGTGCCGCGAAAACAGGTTATTAGGTGAAATTTATGCCCTGAAACAGTTTCACGCCTGAGAATTGATGATCAAATAACAATATAATGATTGATTAAGGGATTGTCAAGTAATTTTTTTCACCTACGCAAAAAAATGCGCAATCCTTCCGCTGGATAAAAAAAGCGCGCTTGATTTTAGCGCGCTGATTTTCGAGCGTCTGATTTTGCAGCGAATTATTCGGGTTTGTATCCAGTTACCTCCACTTCTGTGCCCAGCGGAAAGCGGAGCTTGTCCGACGCGGATCCTTCCCGCAGCGCGATTTCCAGATAGCCGCCCGATCCGATCAGGCAGAGCAATTCGCCTTTTTGCACGTCGCTGTACGATTCCGACAACTTATCAATTCTTGTGTATCCTGCGCGGATGTGGAATTGTCGGCATCCCAGCTTCTGCAGTTCGTCATACGAGATATTGGTGAAAAGATTGCCGAAGCGATCGCGGTAGATGATCTGCCCGATCAGCGAATTCTCAGTCATCTTCGCATGGGGAAAGATCCCGCGCACATACTGATCCGTGACGGGTCCCACTTCTTCCAAAGGCACGCCGGAAGCCAGGTGCGCCGCGACGGGAGCCATGATGTCTCTGCCATGGAAAGTCCGCGAAACCCGCGCGAGAAACAGCGCTTTGTTTTGTACCGAATGCACCACGTGATCAGGAAAACGCTCGAAGATGACCCCGAGGATACCGTTGTCTGGCGCGATGAAGATCTGGTCGCCGCCCTTGACCGCCAGAATCTGCCGCGAGGTGCCCACCCCTGGATCTACGACCGCTACGTGAATCGTTTCCGCCGGAAAGTATGGCGCAGAAATCGCCAAGACAATGGCGGCCTGGCGAATGTTCTGCGGCTCGATTTCGTGGGTGATGTCCAGAACGTGAGCTTCGTGACATATGGTCGCGATGACGCCTTTCAGAGATGCGGCATAGCCATCCGTTGTACCGAAATCCGTCGTCAATGTGATGATTCTTCCCATTCGTTCCTTTCCTCGTTGCTGCCGAACTCGATCAAAGTAGGAATTCGCCGTTTTGATAGATTACTTCGCCGTCGGCGCTGATTCGGCTCTCCTTTCGTAAATCGCAGACCATATCCCAGTGGATCGCCGACTTATTGATACCGCCTGATTCCGGCAGAGATGCCCCCAGCGCCAGGTGCACGGTTCCGCCGATTTTCTCATCGAAAAGCGTGTTCTTCGTGAAGCGCGTGATGCCGCGATTGGTGCCGAAGGCGAATTCACCTACGAACGGCGCGCCGTCATCCACTTCCAGCATGGCGCGCAGGAAATCCAGCCCCTTGCCCGCCCGGACCTTCACGACTTGTCCCTTCTCAAACGTCAGGCGGACGTCTTCCACTTCGCGGCCCTGATAGGTGGCTGGATAGCTGAAACGGATCTCTCCGTTGACGCTGTCTTCGATGGGTGCCGTGAAGATCTCGCCGTCAGGGAAGTTCTCTCTGCCGGCGCAGTTGATCCAGCGCCGCCCTTCCACTTTCAAGGTTAGATTGGTATCTTCCGCCTGGATTTGAAGCGATTTACAGTTGGAGAGAAATTGGATGTATTTTTCCTGCTGTGCAGCGAAATCGCGCCAGTATTGAAGAGGGTTCGCTTGATCCAGAGCGCATGCCGCGAAGATGAATTCCTCGTAATCCGGCAGAGACATCTCCGCGTCCTGAGCGGAGGCGTGCGTGGGATATTGAGTCACGCACCAGCGCAGACTCCCCTCGGCGATCCTCTTCAGCATCTTCTCCGTCAGAGGCTTCCCCGCCTTCTTCTGCAGTGCGATGCGCTTCGGATCCACTCCGGAGAGGTTGCGGGTGTTATGCGATCCTAAGATCGTCAGGGCGGCGTTGATGGATTCGATCTCCAGTTTCTGCAGGTCGCTGACGAAAGTCAATTGCTCGTCGGAGGCGGTCTTATAAAGGATTTCCGCGACGCCGTCCAACGCGATTCGCAGGTAGGGATGAGCGCCCGCCAGCAGGGCTTCATAGAATACGCCGCGCACCAAGGGAGCGCAAAGATCGCTTGCCTGGATGAGGAACAGATCCTTGGGACGTAGCTGGAGGGAATACTCAACGAGGATTCTGGCGAGCTGATTGAGTCGAGGATCGGTCATCTCGCGTTGCAAATTAAAATTGAACTTTCGGAGCGGTTTTCGCTTCGCCGGGCGCTTCGAAGAATTCCGCCTTTTCAAACCCGAACAGATTGGCAATCAGGTTTTTCGGAAACGTGCGGATGAGGATATTGTAAGCCATGACCGCTTCATTGTATCTCCTGCGTTCCACTGCGATGCGGTTTTCGGTGCCGGCGAGTTCATCCTGCAGCCGGATAAAATTCTGGTCGGCTTTCAGTTGTGGGTAGTTTTCCACCACGACCAGCAGACGAGCCAGCGCTGAGGATAGTTCCTGATTCGCATTGATCTGCTCTTCCCGCGTCGCCGCGCCGCCGACGCGCGCCCGCGCCTCTGTAACCTGGATGAAGACCTCCCGCTCGTGTTCTGCATATCCTTTCACGGTCTCCACCAGATTGGGGATCAGATCGTAGCGGCGCTGCAGCTGATTTTCCACCTGCGCCCAGGCGGCGTTGACCATCTCCTGATTCGCCACCATAGAATTGTAGGTGGTCTTGAAAAAGCCGTACAGGGAAAAAGCGCCGATCACGAGGACGGCGATGATGATCCAGAGGATGAGGGCGCTTCGCTTCATAATTCGTCTCAACGATTAGAAAGAAATTTCAGTGTTGGTTTGAACTGGAGAGATTCTCTCCGGAATGATTCTGCTCAATCGAACGCATCCCTTCCCGGATGCGCAGCAGCCAGCGATGCGTCGCCAGCAGTTCCTCCGTGCTCAGAGGTGCCGGAGAACCGCCCAGAGCAGATTCGAGCGTCGTCTTGATTTCCCGCGCATGCCCTTTGTCCTGCGCGCGGGTCTTGTGCCGTTTTTCGCCAGGATACAGGGTGGATATTCGATAATCTTCCAAAATTCCCGTCTTTCCGCCGCCCCAGATTTCCAGATGCTCTTTAGGGTAAGTGGATGCACCTTTCGAAGTGTAAGTCAACGAATAGGCGCCTCTGCCGCCGAACTCCAACAAGAGCGAAATGTTTTCGTCGGCGCGATCCCCTTCGATGGGAATGCCGTGCACTCTGAATCCGGAAGGCTCTGCGCCCATCCAGTGCAACGCCAGATGCAGGAAATGACAGCCTTCTCCGATCCAACGTCCGCCGCCGATTGCGATGTCCTTCAACCAGTGACCGGCGGGGAGTTTTCCCGCATTCACCCGATAATTCAGAAAGGTGGTGTGGGGTTGGAACGCCTTCTGCAGAAATTCGAAATGTGGAGAAAACACGCGGTTGAAGCCCACCATAAGCCAGGCTTCCGGTCGGCTTCGGATGAATTTTTCGATCGCGTCCAATTCCTCGCCGTTGATGACCAGCGGCTTTTCCACATAAACCATCTTTCTCCTCTGCAGGGCTTCCAGAACCAGCGGCCCATGGAGGTCGTGCCGGGTGAGGATGAACACGAGCTGAACGGAATCATCGTCCAGAATTTCGCGCGCATCCGTAGCGACTGTGGGGATGCGGTACTTCTCGGCGATCATCCTCGCTGTGTGCCCGTGGGCGGTGGCGACGGCGCGGATTTCGGCTTCGTTGCATTTCAGTATTTCCGGCAGGATGTAGCTGCGGGCGAAGCTGCCGGCGCCGATGACTCCGATGCCCAGTTTTTTCACCGCCGCTCTCGGCGCGATTTCGATGCGCGGTGCCTCTTTCACCTGGTCCGGATAGGTGAGTAGAACCCCCACCGGCGCCGCCTGACCGCTTAAAATCGTATCGTAGGCTTTTTCCGCCTCGCCGATATCGAATTGGTGCGTGATCAGCAGAGACGGCTTAAACTTACCCTGAGCCATCAGCTGAACCACCGCCTGCATATTCCTCCGTTCGGTCCAGCGCACGTAACCGATCGGGTAATCCACTCCTTTTTCTTCAAAAGTCGGGTCATATCTGCCCGGTCCGTAAGAACGGGAGAAATAGACTTCATGTTCGCCGTGATAGAAAGGCTCCCGCGCCAATTCCAGCCCCGCCACGCCCACCACGACGATGCGGCCGCGGTCGCGCAGCAGGTGAGGAGCCGCTTGCATCGGATCGTTCGATTTCGTGGCGGTGGTCAGAATCACCGCATCGGCGCCGATTCCATCGCTCCAGGACGCCACGGCTTCTTCCAGGTTATCCTCGCCCGCCAGCACAGTGCGATCGCACCCCATGCGCTGCGCCCAGGACAGCGCATTAGATCGTATGTCAATTCCGAGGACGTTAGCGCCGGCTGCTTTTAAGAGCTGAATCGTGAGCAGTCCCAGCAATCCCAGTCCGAAAACCACCACGTTGCAACCCAAACGAATATCCGCCTGGCGGATTCCCTGCAATGCGATGGCGGAAATCGTCGTAAAGGCGGCGTCTTCGAAGGCGACCCGATCTTCCAGAGGGACGCAGAGGTTTTTGGGCACGCAGGAGATTTCTCCGTGGACGGCGTAGTCCGCGCCTCCGCAGGCTACCCGCATCCCGGGCAGCAGATCATCCACGCCTTCGCCGACAGAAAGGATGACGCCCGCACTGCTGTATCCCATCGGCTTCCAGTCATCCAGTTTGGATTGGACTTTCTTGATCGTCGTCGCCAACCCTTCGCGCTTGACGTTGTCGAGGATCTTCTTCACCAGGTCGGGCCTCGCGCGGGCTTTACCGAGCAGGCTCTTGCGGCCGACGTCCGCCGTGGAGCGTTCCGTTCCCACGCTGATGGCGGAAGCTGCAGTCCGCACCAGCACCATCCCCGGCGTCAACGTCGGCGGCGGAACGTCTATCAGTTTGATTTTTCCGGTCTTAAAGTCCTGGACGACCTGTCGCATAAGAAGCCACGAAATCAGAGCGGTGATTTGAAGATTTGCTTATGAAGCTTTATATTGATCCACCCATTGGACGATCGCTTCGGTGGCGCGCAGCATTTCTTTGAAGATCACGCGCGCATTCTTCTCTTTTTTCCCTTGCTTGATTTCTAAGATCTGATGAAAGGATGCCGGCGAAAAACCAGCCAGATCGGACGCCTTATCGAACAGAGTTCGTCTCTCCATAGGGATGGATTGATCGCGCAGAGCCAGAATTCCTTGAAAGATCGCGGTGAAGGCGCCGACCGTGCGGCTCAGGATGTCGCGGAGCTCTTTATCTTTGCCCGCATGACCCGCGAAACTCTGCCGCAACAAAAACAGCTTGCCGCGCGCTTCCCGTTCCACTTGCAATCGAATCGCATCCTTGGGGATTTGAATGTCCGCGAGCGGATCGTTGCCTAAGATCACTCTGTGAAAGGTTTTGAAATCCAGAAATTCGAGCGGAAAAGCATCCAGAGAATTCGAGATGGACGTCTGCGTCATAAAGTGTGGAATCGCCAGCCTTTTCCGCGAGAATTGCTGCAAGATAGCATACGCCTTTTCCAGCCACTCCATCCCTTCAGGGCTCAATACCACCAAAGTGTTAATATCCGATTTACCCGGGATGTAGTCGCCTCGAGCGGCGGAACCGACCAGGAGGACGGATTGCAAATGATCATGGAATATTTGTCGCAATTCCGAGCTAAAATCACCAACAATTACACTTGGATCGTATTTCGTCGGCAATGAGCCATCCTCCATTGACAGAAAATTCTATTTCAGAACCTTTGAATGCGCTCAGATCCAGATAGCTTAATACCCTCGACCTGCACCGCCGCCCCCCGAAAGACCGCCTCCGAATCCCCCGAATCCCCCGCCGAATGATCCGCCGCCGAATCCGCGTCCACCACCGCCTAAGAACAGCCAAGGCAACACCCAAAGCCCCCCCGTACGGCGTCTGCTGAAGATGAGTAAAAACAGCAGGATGAGAAAGAAGAAGCCGACGAGATTCCCAATTCCGCGCTCAGATTGTATGCGTTTTACCGGCGCGGCTTTCACGGTGCCGTCCAAGGTGACCCCGGCGTGTTCTGCGATGACCTCAGCAACGGCCGAGATGCCGGCGAGGAATCCTTCCCCAAATCGCCCGTTGCGCAGATGCGGAATGACGAATTCATCCAGGATGCCGCCGACTTTGCCGTCGGGGAGAATGGCTTCCAATCCATAGCCCACTTCCACCCAGATGCGGCGCTCGGCTGCTGCATTCAGAAATAGCACGCCGTTGTCTTCCCCCTTTTTTCCGATCCCCCAAGCTTGAAATAGCCGGTTGGCGGTGTCCTGAATATCGCCGCTGTCCAGAGATTTGAGTGTGACTAAGACGATTTCGGCGCCGGTTTTCCGCTCGACTTCCACAGCCAACGCTTCGATCCGTTGTTTCGATGCTTCATCAATAATTCCGGCGAAATCGTTGACGAAACCGATGGGTCGGGGAAAGGGATTTTCCGCTGAAGCAGCAGCTGCAAGAAGCAGTAAGAAAATCGCAAGTTGAAGAAAAAGTCTATTCCAAGTTCGCGTCGGCATGGTAGGCTAATTTAGCATTTATAGACGGAAATGTCAAGCGATTTCTCAGGGGATAGGGAAGTGGAGGATAAGCTTGTTTCATCAGCTTTCTCTGAAAGCGCATTTTGCAGAAATTGGAGAAAATTAGTTCCAACAATCGCTTTTTATTAGCGTATTAAATAAATATTATCATAAAAGGCATAACCTGGCCGAATCGAGCAATGTCTCAACGCATTAAAAAAACCATCGTTTTCGCACTCATCCTCGCATTGCTGGCGGTCACGAGTCTGCATTTTATCACTCATAACCATCACGAAGATGGAACCTCGCATAACGACTGCCAGGCCTGCACGATTGACATAAACCTGAATTTCAACATTTCGCCGGACAATTTTTCGATTCTACTTTCTTGTCCTGCAGAAATTCTACGCGCATACTTCTCATCCTCACCTCGAACAGCTTCAGAAAATTCTTCCATTGCTTCGCGAGCTCCACCGCAAGAATCACCCCATACTCTGCTCTAATTGATTTATCAGCCATAATCTCCATGCTGAGGCGATGACGCCTCGAGCTCTTTCCAGCTCGCATCGTGATTGATGTATCACGAGCAGTCAGCGCGGAGCTGAAAAACCGAGCGCTTGATTGGATTAAAATTACGCGTTGTGCTCAGCGTTTCTGAAAATATAACTTCAGCCGTTTCCGGGGTAAATATGAATCGAATCCTAAAAATCTCGAAAGCTGCGTTAGTATCAATGATGCTGACAGGTATCATGTTGAATTCAGCATATACCGGAGTAACCAACCCGGATATATCGGTGGTTGGACAAGCGAGAACCTATCTGACGGATGATGAATCGGATGTCAATCGCAACCGCGGACAGATTGCATTCGACGAGTCTGAACTAGTTTTCGACGCAGCTTTGAATCCCTATGCACATGGAACTTTTATTTTTGCGGTGACAGATGAAGCCATCGAAGTGGAAGAGGGTTATCTTGTAATGACCAGAGGTCTTCCAGCAGGTTGGGGATTAAAGCTGGGTAAGTATCGCGCGGGTTTTGGAAAACTGAATCCAGTACATCCTCATGCCTATCCTTTCATTGATCGTTTCCGTGTACTGGAAGCGTATCTCCCCGGTGATGAAGCATATAATGAGATCGGAGCACAGATTTCCTATCGCCTGCCGTTGCCCGGCTCCTTTGCCTCGACGATTTGTGTTGACGTTTTTCAGGGGTATTCCTTCCATTTGGATGAACCGGATCAAGCACGACCAGCGCTCTTAGGTCGCTGGTCTAATTTCTTTATGCTATCCGGCGCATCTTCCATGGAAATCGGATTATCTGCCACGCGAGGAATCAACAACGTCAGTCTAAACGCCAGTACCTATGTCTTCGGCTTGGACGCCAAAGCGAAGCTTTGGTTTTCGCCTTGGAATGTGCTCACGATTCAGGGTGAGGCGCTGTTGCTGAATCGTGAGGAGGTTACTTTGGACTCCTTATCACTTGCGGAGCAAAGAGATTATACTCGCTCCGGCGGAATCTATGCGTTCGCCGACTATACAATGCGAAAAAGGTACAACTTCGGTGCCAAATTCGAACGATATCAACGCCCCGAATCCGCCGGACAGTGGGATCATTCCGCAGGTTTATTCGCAGGATTGACACTAATGGAGGAAACCACGATATTTCGTCTTAATTGGGATCATTATTTACCTTCCGGCGGAGACGCTGTCAATACCTACACACTGCAAGTGGTTTTTTCTATGGGACCCCATAAACCGCATCAGTTCTAATTCAGGAGGTTATCATGAGAAAGCTCATCCTGCTCATCAATGTGGTGCTACTGTTGTCCCAATCAGTTTGGGGGAAAAACATCATCGGCGCTTCTCTTCCGGATCTGGCCTCCATCGCGGCAGCAGTCGGAGGGGATCGCGTGGAAACGTTTTCGATTGCCCGCAGTGTATCGGATCCCCATTCTGTGGAAGTTCTGCCTTCCTATATGGTGAAGGTCGCCCGATCCACTCTATATCTGAAGGTGGGTCTTAATCTCGATCAGTGGGCGGATCAGATTCTGGAAGGGGCCCGTAATCCAAAAATCAAAGTGATAGATTGCTCATATGGGATCAACATTCTCGAAAAACCTTCAACGAAGGTTGATGCCTCTATGGGTGATATTCACCCTGAAGGAAATCCGCATTACTGGCTCGATCCAGCCAATGGGCTGATCATCGCTCATACTATTTTCAGAGCGCTCTGTTTGGTTGATCCTGAGGGTTCGGCTGAATACAAAGTCAATTTAGATAAGTTTACGGAAGAGTTGCAACAAAAAATGAACGTATGGAAGTCTGAATCCGCCGCGCTGCCCTTTCGCAAATTGATTACCTACCACAACTCCTGGGTCTATTTCGCAGATGCGTTCGGATTCGAAATCGCCGCAAAAATCGAACCGGTACCGGGAATTCCCCCCACCGCAAATCATCTGATCAATTTGATGAAGATCATACGAGAACAGAAGATCGGCATCGTTATTCAAGAACCTTACTTCTCAGATGAAGGCGCCAATTATCTTCGACGGGAAACCGGGGTGAGAGTCGTCAAGCTCGCGCCTTCCTGTGACAACACATCAGCAACATCGTATCTCGATCACTTTCAAACGATTCTCGAAGCGCTGAAAGCGGAGATGTAACCATGCTACACGCATTCTCGTATCCTTTTATGTGGTGGGCTCTGGTTGCCTGTCTTGTCTTAGCCGGCATTCATGCCTATTTGGGCTTTCACGTTGTCAAACGCGGTGTGATCTTCGTGGATCTTGCTATGGCGCAGATCGCCGCCATGGGAGTTGCGATTGCCATCGTGCTGAATTTGCATGAACATCCCGTCGCCAACTACCTCTTCCCAATAGCGACGACAGTTATCGGGGCGATACTTTTCGCCTGGCTGCGGCATCTTGAACATCGTGTGCCGCTGGAAGCGTTCATCGGCATCACTTTTGCCTCGGCGCAGGCAGTGGTGCTGTTATTGCTGGAATACTCGCCTTCCGGAACAGAGCATCTGAAGGAAACGCTGATGGGAAGTATTTTTACAGTGGATCCGGATATGGTGATAAAGACCGCAGGGATATACTCTTTAATCGGTTTGCTCCACGTTCTGGTTCGAAAACCTCTCATGGAGATCACCGATTTGCCGAAGAGCGCGCAAGCCGCCGGTCGCAGCCTCTTCATCTGGGATGTCCTGTTTTACGCAACTTTCGGCGTCGTCGTCACCTCATCTGTTCGCATTGCGGGTGTTTTGCTGGTATTTGCATTTCTTGTGATTCCAGCAGTGGCGGGGATGCTGGTCTCAGACCGTACCAGTGTTAGACTTGTCGTAGGCTGGAGCTTCGGTTTTCTCTGTTCTTTTGCGGGATTAATGGTTGCATTCAACTTGAATACTCCTGCGGCACCGACGATTCTGATTCTGCTGACCCTGTCATTATTGCTGCACGGGACGCTAGTGACGATAGTGCGCAGGATTCGTTCACACTGAAGCCGGCGAAACGGCAGAGCGGAACGAGCCTCTTCGAGAGCTAAAACCGTTGAATTCTGATCCTGCGCGATCGTCTAACTACTATTGCATCAGCCGAAACAAATCCTGCAGAAAGCGAAGTGCGGGCTGCACCCGCACTTCTTGCTTTTCGAATGTAGACACCGTTGCTATAAGACGACTCTCTTGTGCCGAGCCGCGTGGCATTGGATGTTCACGGCGGCGGGCAGCGATGCGATATGACAGGGATGCGCTTCGATGAAGACCGCCAGAGCAGTCGTTCTGCCGCCCAGACCTTGAGGTCCGATGCCCAGGTCGTTGATGCGCTGCAAGAGCTCTTCCTCCATCGCCGCGTAGTAGGGATCAGGATGTTTCGAACCCACTTCCCGCAGCAGCGCTTTTTTCGACAGCCAGGCGCATTTGTCGTAGGTTCCCCCGATGCCGACACCCACAATTACCGGCGGACAGGGGTTGGCTCCGGAGCGACGCACGCGATCCACCACAAAATCCTTAACGCCTTTCTCTCCGTCCGAAGGCTTCAGCATTTTCACTTCCGACATATTCTCAGAACCGCCCCCTTTGGGCGCCATGGTGATGGTGAGATTGTAACCCGGCACGATATCAATCCAGATCACAGCCGGAGTGTTGTCCCCCGTGTTCTTCCTCCGCAAAGGATCCGCCACGATGGACTTGCGAAGATAACCTTCTTGATAGCCGCGCCGCACGCCGTCGTTGATGGCGGCGGTCAGATTCCCTTCGATGATGACTTGATCGCCCAGTTCCACGAAGAGCACCGCGAATCCCGTGTCCTGGCAGATGGGCACCCGATCTTCCTGGGCGATGCGCGCGTTTTCGATGCACTGGTCCAATAATTCCCGACCTACGGGTGATTCCTCTTTATCGCGGAAATCGCGAAGTGCTTGCAAGACATCCTCTCCCAAATTATAATTGGCGTCCATGCAGAGCCTGGCGACGGCGTCGGATATCTGATCGGGACGGATGGTTTTCATGGATTACTCCCAGTAGAGAAATTTGCGTTGGTATCGTTGATTCGATGATTCATAACGGTCGCAGGAAGCGGACTTTCAAGCCCATGCCAGCACCTGATCCACCAGTTTTTCGATGCCTGCAGCGATGTCTTTGATCCCCGGACCCAGCATATAAGCGGGAGTGGAAACCACTTTATTTTTTTCGTCTGCTACAATTTCTTCCACGGTGCAGTTGACGTGTTTGGCTCCCAGAGCTTCCAGCGCCGCGGCGGTCTCCTTGTCGTTGCCGATCGTCAGCTTGACTTTGACGTTGCGATCCTTCAAAGCGCGCGCGAGCACCGCCGGTGCGATGCATATGACGCCGATGGGTTTCTTCGCGTCGAACATCCCTTTAAGGAGACGATCCACTTCGGGATGGATGGTGCAGGTGGCTCCTTTGACGGCGAAATCGGTCAGGTTCTTGGCGGCTCCATATCCGCCCGGCAGGATCACCGCATCCAGATCTTCCGCTTTCACGTCGGCTAGGTCTTCGATTTTTCCGCGAGCGATCCGCGCGGCTTCCGTCAGAACATTGCGGACTTCGCCGGTTTTTTGTCCGGATTTGTGATTGACCACATCCATCTGAGATTTATTGGGCGCCAAGATGCGGACCTCGGCTCCGGCGCGATCCAGCGCCAACAAAGTAACCACTGCCTCGTGGATCTCCGCACCGTCCAGAAAGCCGCAGCCGGAAAGGATTACGCCGACTCTCTTAGCCATGGCATGCCTCCTTTGCGAATAAATGACTTGACTTGAAGATAATATATTCACCGCAAGAAATCAAGCCTCATTCGCAGCAGGTGATGATGGGAGGTCGAAACGGAAGAAAAGTGGGAGCAGGAAAAATCCGAACTGCTTCGGATGCTGCGCGGAACGTTGAAGATGCAGTTCGGTATCGTGCTATTCTGACTGGAGGACCGGCACCGGTGATTTATGAATCGTAAGCCAGTAATCCGTGGCTTTGATCACGGTTTCGATGAAAGCGAAAGGATCGGAAGGTTTGACGCAGTATGAATTGGCGCCCGCCTGTGCGGTTTCCAGCTTTTCGTTGTCGTCGTCCAGCGCCGTCATCATCACGATGGGGATATCGCGCGTCGCCGGGTCCTGTTTCAATTCCTTTAACACTTCGATGCCGCTGATGCCGGGCATATCTATATCCAGATAAATCAGCCCTGGGCGCGGGGCGTCTGTATAAGGCGGCAGGCGGCGGACGAAATTCAACGCCTCTTCGCCGTTGGATGTTTCGTAGATTTCATTCTTAATATGCGCGCTTTGGATGGCGTCCCGCACCAAGAGACGGCAATCTTCATCATCATCCACCAATAAAATCGAAATAGTGCCATCTGTGTTTTTCATGGATGCACCTCGTTCGTATCCAAAATATCTTCTGAATCCTCTTCTTTGTCTTCTACATCGAACATGGCGTTCTTCAGATCCAGATAGTCCGTATATTTGAATTCTTCGCTTTCCACGAACCGTTCGAACCTCTCGATGATGGCGGTGATGCGCCGCGTCTCCCGCAGACAGGTTTCGACCAGGCGCTGCACGCTTTCCTGCGCATATCCGCTGCGTTCGCATAGTTCCGCAGAGAAGGTGACCGGCATAATCGCGTTGTTGATGTGATGTGCCAGGGTCATCATAATGCGTTTCAGCGTCTCGATCTGTATCTTCTTCTCACGTTCTCTCTGCTCAATCTCTTCCATCACCTTCCGGCGTTGGACATTGTTGATGGTGCGGTCGAGAATATGGGGGAGTAGCTGTTGTAGTTCCAGCGATTTGATGACGAAATCCTCCGCACCTTCGCGCAGAGCCTGGACGGCGAGTTCGATGATCTCTTCGCCGGTCACCATGATGACGGGACCGTGCGGGCGGTTGGATATTTCCCGCAGGATCTCCAATCCGGTCATATCCGGCAGATTGTAATCCATTAAAATAGCATCATAGAGCGAGAGATCTTTCTCCAGCGCCGCTCGACCGGATGTGACCGTATCGAACGCATATTCGGACGAATTTTCGGTCAACGTTTCCTGCACCAGAAGCGCTTGATCGAGATCGTCTTCGATGATCAGAATTCTCATCATGAGGATTCGACCGTCAGAGTTTCGATGAGAGCTTTTGATGATTCGGTTTTTGCGTCGCAACCAATCTTGGAACGATCCAGCGTGAAATAGAAAGTGCTGCCTCGCCCTAATTCAGACTCCACCCAGATTTCGCCGCCGTACATCTCGACGATGGTCTTCACGGTCGCTAACCCGACGCCTTTGCCTTCCACGTTGCCGATTTCGCGGCTGCGCACGCGGCGGAAAACGCAGAAGATTTTATCCTTCTGGTCCTCAGGGATGCCGATCCCATTGTCGAGGACCCAGAACAGGTAGAAGCGATCCTGTTTGGACCAGCCGATTTCAATTCTCGGCTCCGGCTGATCGCCCATATATTTAATGGCGTTGTCAATGAGATTCTGAAACAACTGCCGGATGCGGTTCTTCTCCGCGCAGATGACCGGCATCAGATCCAGCAGAGTGATATGAATTCCACGCTGTTCGATAGCGTAGGAAAGCGATTCGCGGATTTCGCCTAACAGTTCGGTCAGATCGAATTTCGTGGGGCGGGAACGACGCGTCTTAATGCGCGAAAGTTCCAGCAGATCTTCCACCATTTGCAGTTCGATGCGGACGTTGTTGTTGATCCGATTCAAGGCATCCAGCGATGCTTCATCCAGATGTTCCCGGCTTCGTTTTTCCAGAAGCCGAGTCAATCCCGCGATATTGCGCAAAGGAGCCCCCAGATCATGGGAAACGGCTCGAAGGAAATCCTCCTTTTCCGCCATTTCCCGTTTTAAGCGGAGATTGGCGTGCATCAACTGTTCGGTGCGCCTGGCAACTTCGCGTTCGAGATTCTCATTCAGCCGGGATAACTCTGCGGCGAAGCGGTCCTTTTCGCCGATATTCCGTCGCAGCGAGTTCGTCAATTGATTGAAGGATTCTGCCAGCTTGCCGATCTCGTCCTCGCTCTCGATGGGCACTTCCCCCTTGAAATCAAGTTCGGAGAGGCGCTGCACGTTTTGGGCGAGATTGTCCAGAGGACGAGTGACTCTTTTGGAGAGCCAGTAGGTCGCCTGAAGCACTGCGATGATGATCACTACGAGGATGCCGAGCAGAAAGACTAAAGTCTGTTCCCACGCCGCGCGAAGATACGATATGGAACGATACACCGCGCAGATGATCTGCGAGTCTTCCTCCAATTCTCGCTGCGCGAAGAACGTCGCCTGGCAATTGACTCCTCTGAGGTTCGTTGATTTAGAGATCATCTTACCCGAGAGGATCGCATTGATATCTTCTTTGCGCAGCAGGTCGTTGATCGGCGGCAGTGGACGCACATCGAATGGAGTCAAGGATGGATTGGCGGGATCAACCCAGATGGTGAACGCGACTCCCGGTATCGTCCCGAAACGATCCATGAACCCTTGATCCAACGTGTTCCCGATGGTGACGGTGCCCGCCTTGCGGCCCGATTGATACACTGCTGAACTCGCCACCAAGTAGATCTGATTGTGTTCCCTGAGCAAACCGAAGTTGGTTGTATCGGATTTTAAGACGGAATGCACCAAGGGATTTGTGCTGGATTTGCCGAAATGCAGCGTGTCAGTGATGCTGAGCGCGACGATTCCCCCCTGATCGCAGATTTCGAAAAAATCCAACTGATTCGCGGAGATGATCTGCGCCAGTTCCGAGATGGATTCCCAGGGAGCATCGCCTCGGATGATCTCGATGACATTCGGCGATAAGGAGATGGTCTTCGCCAGATTTTGCAATCCCATCCCGACGGTGTGGAGCGTGGCGGGAAAAGAACGGGAAATACCGGTGAGTTCCATTGCGCCCTGCTTGCGAACCCGCAGTTCATAGTGGATCATGCTGACAGAGACACCGGCGACCAGCACGAGCAGACTGACGGATCCGATGTAGAACGCGATTTTATGCCGTATGGATTTCACGTGTCTTGAATCGAATTGAAATCGGATCTCCGGGTGCAACAGCAGCTTTTTGCGAAAAATGAGCAGGATTCAATGACGGTCAATTTACTTTTCCGTCAAGGTTGAAACAAGCGAAAACAGCCGCATCTCAAGGGTTCGCCGCGATTTTTGCGAAAAGCGGCAGGATCCTACCTAATGAAATGGCATCTTGAAAACGGGGAGTGCGCAATCCGAGGATCGGATCGGGGGGAATGCTGCAGATATGGTTTTTTGGGTAAAACCCCGTTTTTGCTGACGTCCTATCCGGCACCCTCATTATCGTTGTGCAGGTGTTGCCAGATGCGCCGCGCCAGTGCGGCTGGGATGCCCGGGGTGGATGCGATCTGGGTTTCAGAGGCTTCCTTTAGAGCCTTCAGCGATCCGAACTGTTTCAACAGCGCCTTGCGCCGGGCTTCGCCCACCCCCGGGATGCCGTCCAGCTCTCCGGAAAGCGTGCGTTTCCTGCGCAGCTTACGGTGATATTCCACTGCGAAGCGGTGCGCTTCGTCGCGCACCTGACAAAGCAGTTTCAGAGCCGACGAATTCCGCGGGATGTTCTGCGGATCGGAAAATCCCGGTAAGAACACTTCTTCCAGCTTTTTCGCCAGCCCCGCCGCGGGGATTCTCTCCAGTCCGAGTTCCTTCAGAACCTGCACGGCGCGGTTCAACTGGCCCTTTCCGCCGTCTATCAGGATGAAATCCGGCAGGGGGTGCTTTTCCGCCAATGCTCGCCGGTAGCGGCGCCGGACGGCTTCGCCGATCATCGCGAAGTCATCCGATCCGGCGACCGTCTTGATCCTAAAGCGGCGGTATTCCGCTTTCGCCGGTCTGGCGTTCAGGAAGCAAACCATGGACGCCACCGCGTCACGCCCTTGAATATTGGAGACATCAAAGGCTTCGATGCGCTTGGGCACACGGGGTAAATGCAGATCGCGCTGCAGGCTTTTCAGGGAATGGTGGATGAAATCTTTCTTGCTTTTCTGCAGTTTCAATTCGCCCAAAAGCAGTTCCGCATTTTGCGCCGCCAGACGCACCAGGCGGGCTTTCTCTCCGATTCTGGGGATCTCCAGATGGACTCTGGCGCCGCGGCGCGAGGAGAGCCACTGACCGATCACTTCCATGCTTTCCACTTCGTGCGGGAGGAAGATCTCTTCCGGAATAGATTCTGTCAGTGTGTAGTACTCTTTCAGGAACGCTTCGAGGATTTCTTCCGGTTTTTTTTCGAAGATGCGGTTCAAGTAGAAGTGCGATCTGCCGACGATGCGCCCGGAACGAATCTGGAACAGCGCCGCGCAGCCGTCATCGTCTTCCGTCGCCAGCGCGATCACGTCGCGATCCAGCGGATCCACCGATTCGACTTTCTGCCGGGCGCCGAATGCCTCCAACCGCCTCAGGCGATCCCGCCATTGCGCCGCCTCTTCAAAGCGCAGTTCATCCGCCGCCTGCTGCATCTTTTGCTGTAAATAGGCGGCGATCTCCTTGTCCTTTCCCTGAATCAAATTGACGAATTGCCGCACATTTTCCGCGTATTCTTCGACCGTGATCAATCCCGCGCAGGCGCCGGCGCAACGCCCGATGTGATAATTGAGGCAGGGGCGATAGCGCTTCTTCGCCGCTTCTTCCGGAGTAATCGCGCGGTTGCAGTTCCGGATGCGGATCACGGCTTTGAAGGTGCGGATGAGTTCCTTCAGCGCCTTCACATCCGTATAGGGTCCGTAGTATTTCGAACCGTCCCTCGGAGTCTTGCGCGTCAGGAAAATGCGCGGGTAGAGTTCGTTGGTGACGCGCAGGTAGGGAAAAGACTTGTCGTCGCGCAGGTTGACGTTATACCGGGGGACGTTCTTCTTGATCAGGTTGGATTCGAGCAGCAAGGCTTCCAGTTCGGTGTCGGTGACGATAATCTCCAGGTCGGCGATGGATTTCACCAGGCGGCTGTACTGATAGCGGCCGTCCTCGCCTTTCTGAAAGTAAGAGCGCACTCGGTTGCGCACTACTTTTGCTTTGCCGATGTAGATGATTTTGCCGCTCCCGTCTTTGAATAGGTAAACGCCGGGGGATTTCGGCAGGTTTTCCAGCTTCGTGCGCAGCTTTTCTTTCCCTTCCGTGAAAAGCTCTTGATCTGTCCTAATGTCTGGATGGATATTCATTTCAAGAGACATTTTTCCTGCTTCTCGTCTCGCAAGCGATTCGATGGTAATACGGAGAGTGACTTACATTTCATGAGCCTCTGCGGTAAGCGTCAAACAAAGAGGCGGGTGATCCCCGCCTCTTATGAACTCAATTCCTTTCCCGTTGATTCGTTTCATCTCGATAAGTCAGGTGCGATCCATCTGCCCTTGTGATCCGGAACCGATGCCGCAAAGCGGGGCGTGGTTGATCACATCTGTTTCAACGCCTGGTCCAGATCTTCGATGATGTCGTGGACGTCTTCGATTCCGACAGAAATGCGGATGAGCCCGGGGCTGATGCCGGATTTTTTCAGATCTTCGGGCGAGTAGGAGCTGTGGGTGGTGGATGCCGGGTGGACGATCAGAGTGTCGCAATCCCCCAGCGAGACCGCCAGCGTGCAGAGCTTGACGGCGTCCATCACCCGTTTGCCTTCCTCCATGCCGCCTTTGATCTCGAACGCGACCATACCGCCGAAATTGGTCATCTGCGACTTCGCCAGTTCATGCTGCGGATGAATGCGAAGGCCCGGATACCAGACTCGTTCGACCTTGGGGTGGAAGGAGAGGAATTGCGCGACCCGCATGGCGTTTTCCGAATGTTTGTCCATGCGCACCGCCAGAGTCTTCAATCCGCGCAGCAGCAGCCAAGCGTTGAAAGGGCTGATGATGCCGCCCATATCCTGAAGCGTCGCCTTGCGCAGAGGGGTCATGATTTCCCTGGAACCGATCGCCAACCCTGCCACGGTGTCGCCGTGTCCCCCGATGTATTTCGTGGCGGAATGCACGACGACGTCGGCGCCCAGCTGCAAGGGTTTCTGATAGTAAGGAGTGGCGAAGGTGTTATCCACCACCAGCTTGATATTGTGCCGTCGGGCGATTTCAGCGCAGCCGCGGATATCAATGACTTCGATCGTGGGATTGGCGGGCGTCTCGATGAAGATGAAACGCGTTCTCTCGTCAATGGCGTCTTCGACCTTGTTCAAGTCTGTCGCATCCACTTCGCGGGCTTCGATGGCAACGCGAGGCAGCACCTTCAGGTAGAGCGCATGGGTGCCGCCGTAGATAGTGCGCGATGAAACGAAGTTATCCCCGGTGTTGCACAGAGCGAAGATTGTTGTGGTGATGGCGGCCATGCCGGAACCGAAGGCGACCGCTTCCTCGCCTTCTTCCAAAAACGCCATCTCCCGTTCCAGAGCCGCCTGCGTGGGGTTCAGGATGCGAGAATAAATGTATCCCTGTTCCTTCCCGGAGAACAGATCCGCACCGTGCTGGGTATTCTTAAAAGCGAACGTGGAGCTTTGGTAAATGGGTGTTGAAATGGCTCCGGTCAAAGGATCACCGCCTTCGCTGCCGTGCACCGCCAGAGTCGCGAATCTCCAGTGTTTCTTAACCATAAACTCCTCCATGACGCGGAATCCTGTTGAATTCCGCTGTTTTCGTTATCAATCCCCTGAGAATATAAGGAATGGAAAGTCCAAGATCAAGCGAAAAGAACGATTTAGGTCTAAGAATTCGTGCGCAGTGACGAATGTTCTTTTCACCGGGCGTATTGCAAGTGGTCGGATGGCGGTTCGTATTCCTTAAAAAACATCCGATCCCATCCATGCCGATCCCTGATTGTAGTGCAGTGAAACCTCCCATCCTTTCAGAGAACAGCAAGGCGGTATGTGTTGCGCAACTCTATTTCCTGTAAAAGCCTTTGTTCAGATTGTATTTGACTCTATCCTGCGCCTGTAGTATATTTCTGAACATCAACAATTATCAAGAGAAAATGATCTGCCTTCACTGCCGAAAGCCGATGGTCGTCCTGGAGCTCGCAGAGGTCGAAGTGGACTACTGCACCTTTTGCGAAGGAATCTGGCTGGATGCGGGAGAATTGGAAATACTGGCGCACGGATCCGGTGATAAAGAGGAATCCCCATTGCCGGATTTTTCCGATTGGCGAGCGAGTCGCAGCTCCAAGAGATGCCCGATCTGTATGCGGCGGATGCAGCGGATCACCTCCACAGGCGGCGAAAAAGTCACTCTGGACCGCTGCAAGGGGGGGCACGGCATCTGGTTCGACCGCGGCGAACTGGAGATGATCCTGCAAAATTTTCAGGAATCAAACCGGACTCGAGTTGCGGAGCTTTTAAGAGAAATTTTTCCCGAGTCCCCGTAATAAAAGAAAGGAAAGCAAGATGATCGCTTTTCTCGTTTTTGTTTTGGCGATTCTTCTGCTGGTCGTCTATCCCATCGCGATTTACAACGCGCTGGTGCGGCTGCGCAATCAGGTGAAGAACGCCTGGTCGCAGATAGATGTGCAGCTGAAGAGGCGCCATGATCTGATCCCCAACTTGGTGGAGACCGCGAAAGGCTATATGGTGCACGAACGGCAGACGCTGGAAGGCGTAACCGAAGCTCGCAGCCGGGCGATGAGCGCGCAAACCGTCGGGGAAAAGTCCCGGGCGGAAGGCGCGCTGTCCGGAGCCATGGGGAAGTTCTTTCTGGTTGTGGAAAATTATCCCGATCTGAAAGCCAATCAGAATTTCCTGGCACTGCAGGAAGAGTTGACCTCGACGGAGAATAAGATCGCCTTTGCCCGCCAGAACTATAACGATCAGGTCTTGTACTTTAATAACAAGATTCAGATGTTTCCTTCCAATATCATCGCCGGGATGATGAAATTCAAGGAAGCTGAATTTTTCGAGTTGGAAGATCAGACGGAAAAAGCTGTCCCTAAAGTGAGCTTCGATCAGGTGTTGAAGAATCAGGATGTGGGAACTGATCCGTCAAAATAGGCGCAAATCCGTCTTACTCGCCGTACTGATGGGGGTGTGTCTGGTCCTGCTCGGCTTCTTGATCGGTGCCGCCGTGGATGTGCGCAGCGGCGGTGCTATCGGTGCGCTTGCCGCCGCGGCGATCTGGGGGATTCTGTCGTTTTTAAGCTATTTTGCAGGTGATCCTATCGTGCTCTCCTTCAGCGGCGCAAAGCTTGTGTCGCCGGAGATCCATCCGCAGTTGTTCAACGTCGTCGAAGAGATGAAGATCGCCGCCGGACTTCATTTTATGCCGCATATCTATATCCTGGATGCGGCGGCGCCGAACGCCTTCGCCACAGGTAAACGGCCGGAGGAGGCGTCCATCGTCGTGACCGCAGGATTGTTGACGAAGTTAAATCGCGATGAACTGCAGGGAGTGGTGGCGCATGAAATGTCGCACATCCTGAACCGGGATACGCAATTCGTCACCTTCGCCAGTATGATGCTCGGGGCAATCGTGTTGATCTCCGAGCTCTTTCTCCGCGGGTTTTATTATTCCGGCGCGGGGAGCGGTCGGAGGTTTCGTTCGGGCGGATCGTTGAAGCGCGGCGGCGGTCAGATGCAAGCGCTGTTGGTAGTGGTCGCATTGGTTTTCGCCGTATTGGCGCCGGTGATGGCGCGGTTGCTCTATTTCGCCATATCTCGGCGCAGAGAATATCTGGCGGATGCTTCCGCCGTACGTTTGACCCGCTATCCTGAGGGGTTGGCTTCGGCACTGGAGAAGATCGCCCGATCCACAGAGGATCTGCCGCAGGCGAACAAAGCCTCCGCGCCGCTGTTCATCGTGAACCCCCTGAAAGAAGCCGGCGAGGAACACGCTGATTTATCTGCGACGCATCCCCCCATTTCGGAACGGATCCGCATTCTGCGCGCCATATCGCAGGGAGCGGCGCTGCGCAATTATCAGGAAGCCTTCGAAAAGATCATCGGACGCAAGACTTCACTGATTCCACCGTCGGGGTTGAAGAGCAAGGTGGAGATTCCGCTTCGCTCTGCTTCGGTGGAGAAGCCGGCGGCGCCGATCGGTGCGCAGCGGCGGGAACTGGGTGATTTGATGCGGATCGTTAACGGCTATATTTTCTTGACTTGCGCCTGTGGGATGAAACTGAAATTGGCGCCGGAATATAAAGAACCGTCTATCACCTGCCCGCACTGTGGGCGAGTCATTGAGATTCCGAAGGCGGAGATAGCCGCCGCGACAGCTTTGGCGACGGCGGCGACGGTTGCGGCGGAGCCGATGCAAAAAGGGCCGGCCGAGGCGCCATTAGTCTTTCAGCGCAAAGGCGGACGATGGGAATCGTTCGCCTGTCTGTGCGGAAAAATCATTCAGCTTTCCACGAATTTCGAAGGGTCGCACGTCATCTGTAAGAGTTGCGGCAGGAAGATTCTCATAAAAGAAATGACTCCATCGCATCGTCTCGATGCTGCGCTGAACCCCAATTGAAAATGGATGCAAGAAGCCTCAGCAGACTCATCATCGGCATTCTCATCGTGGCGGTCGTCCTCTGGCTCGTTTACCTTTTGCGCCAGGTGATGACGCCGGTGTTCATCGCTCTGCTTTTCGCATACTTGCTGGATCCGCTGATGGACCGCTTCGAGCGGCGCGGCATCAACCGCACACTGGCGATTCTGCTGTCCGGCGGAGCATTGATCCTCATCCTCGGTGTGATCCTCGGATTTCTGCTCGCGCAGGCGCAGAAGGAAATCATCCTGCTCTATCAGAGTCTCCCGGAATACCTTACGCAGATACAGGATACGGCGATCCCTTTCATTGAAGAGCGCTTCGGGATTCATATTCCCGTGACCAGCGCGGAAATCGCGGAGGTGATTAAAACTCGGATCGCGAAGATCAATCCCGAAACCTTGAAGCCTCTGACCGCTCTGCTCGGCAAGATCACTTCCAACACCATCGCCTTGATCGGCTGGCTGGTCGGATTGTTGATTATTCCAGTGTTTCTCTTCTATTTTCTCCGGGATTGGGACGTTTATAAGGCGAGGATCGTAGCATTGCTGCCTCTGGCGCATCGAGACGCTATTTTAGAAAAAGCCGGAAAGGTGGATGCGATTCTCGGGGCCTTCATCCGGGGTCAATTGCTCGTCTGCGCCATTCTGGCGGTGTTGTACAGCGCTGGTTTGTTGCTCGTGGGGATCAACCTGGCGGTGTTGATCGGCGTATCGGCGGGGATTCTGTTCATCGTGCCGTATCTGGGCACGATCCTCGGCATTGTGGCGGCGACGATTATGGCGCTGCTGGAATACGGGTTTGCCTGGCAGGTGTTGGGCGCGTGGGGTGTGTTTGCGGTCGTGCAATTCTTGGAAGGGTATTTCATCACCCCGAAAATCGTCGGGCATCAACTAGGGTTATCACCGGTGGTCGTCATCTTCTCTCTCCTCGTGGGGGCGAATCTGCTGGGGATCATCGGTATGTTGATCGCCGTGCCGGTGGCGGCGGTCATCAACGTCTTTCTTCAGGATGCTCTGGAAAAATATCGAAACTCCTCCGCGATGCAACCCCCAAACGGAGAGAAGGAACAGGAAGTCACCGGAGGATAAACGGCTTAGGAGCGGGGATCCATCCCTGAGCTCGATACGTTCATTTGTCGGTTGTCAGCCGAGCGTTATTGCTGCTGGAAATCCTGCATCGGTTTCGATTACTTCAAAAGCAGTAACTTTTTCACATCCGTGAAATTTCCCGCCTGAATTCTGCAAAAATACAACCCCGAAGCCAGATCCCCCGCATCCCAAGTTACGCTGTAGAGATCCGGATCTCTGGTTTCACGCAAGATTTCCTTCACCAATCTACCCTGCATATCGAAGACCGCCAGCCGCACCAAAGCGGTCTGAGGCAGAGTGAAAGCGATAGTCGTAACAGGATTGAAGGGATTGGGATAGATTTGCAGCAGGGAGAATTGATCCGGAATGCCGGCGGTTTTTACAGTGACGTTCTCATCGAAAGGTTCGCCGGAATTCATCCAGTCCGCGATTGCGTCTCTACCGCCCATCGCCAGTTTTGTGAAGGGGAAGCTGTCCTGATCCAACAAGGTGCTCGGGTATATGCCTGATTTTGCCTGATAGAGGTAGTCGCCCGCGGGAGCAACGCCCGGAACATTCTGAATTCGCTGTCGGCTGAGGATCGCACCTGCAGACAAGTTGATCGTCACAGGACCCAGCACCGGTCCGTAAAGCGAACCGTTCGGCAGGATCACATCGCACCATACCTGAGTGAAAAGCGCCATGGTTCCGGTGTTTTCAGCGGTGATGATGTAGATAAAACTGCCGCCTGATGCAGGGATCTGGATCGATGGTTGGATCGGCGTCAGCGTGATGTTCAATGTCGGGGAGCCCATTTGCGGGAAGTAAAATGCTCCCATATCGGCGCGGGTGAAGTCTGGATCCGGTGGGCTCGCCGGGGATCCGGCGTCTATGCAGGGGGAAGTCGCCTGCAGATGATAGGAACCTCCGCCCACCCATTGCGGATCCGCGACGATCTCCCCTAATTCCAGAGATACACCCTGCAGACCGCTCCCGGTGGGTGTCCAGAAGTCGTTGTAGGTGTGGATGAAGATGGCGCCCGCCTGGTTGTAGATTGTATATTCCGGCCCGAAACCGGCGCCCTGGCAGACGACGATGTTGTTCTTTATAGAAGGATTTGCCATTGGATTCGTGATGTGGAATCCGTACTGGAAATCCGCGATGTCATCCCAGGCGTAGAGCGTATTGTTCAGGAATAGCGGGGATTCGAAACCGGATATGCGGACGCAGGTGGGACCTTCTGAGAAGCTGATGATCAGGTTGTGGTGAAAAAAAGGACTGCCGCCTGGAACCTGCACCGCCGGATCCGTGTAATAACCGCTGCCCCTGGAAATTTTGAAGCCGCTGATTTCTGAAGATGTGGAGACGACCAAACAGCTGTATGCTCCGGAACCGCTCCGCGAGATGGTGGTCACGTCCGCTCCGCCGGAGCTCAGCAGATGAATTGCGGCGTTCTGAATAGTTACCGTCTCGATATAGGTTCCCGGCGCAACCAGCACGGTGTCGCCGTTGTTCGCTGCATTGACTCCTGCCTGGATGGTGGAGTAATTCCCCGGCACATGGATGATGACAGCCGATGTCGGAATCGCCGCTGCGAACGACGCGAGGAAAACTCCGATTGCAAATCGCATATTCGCCTCCAATAGGATCGCATTGTGTATCGCGTGTTTCGGATCAATTCATAGAACAATCTTAATGTAGAGTATTTTCTCCAGTTAGTCAAGCGTTATTTTGAAAGTAGGAAGAAATTTTATGATTGTCGTAGACGCAAATGGAAAGGGTCGGCACAGCGCCGACCCTTTCTGTTGCAAGCATCAGAGTTATTTGATCAGAACCATCTTCCCGCCTTGCTGGAAGGATCCGGCTTGCAACTGGTATAGATAGATGCCGGATGCGAGCTGCGAGGCGTCGAAAGTGATCTCGTGCGTGCCGGCATCCCGCAGACCATCCACCAGCGAGGCGACCAGCCTGCCCTGAAGATCGTAAATCTTCAGACTGACGCGGGTAACTTCAGGCAGTGTGAAGGAGAAGCGGGTGTCGGGATTGAAGGGATTAGGATAGAGCCCGTGGAATTGGAACTCCGCGGGACGGGCGGTTTCATTCTGCGAGACCTCGAATTCGAAACTTTCGCCCGAGTTCTCCCAGCCGCCGACCCAGATTCCGTCGCCGGTCGTCAGCTTGGTGAAGGGGAAGTTGTCGCTGTCCCAGACGACGGCGGGATATTGACCCACGTACCCGTTATAGCTGTAGTTGCCTGCGGGCGCGCTGCCGGGGACGGACTGCGTGCGGTCGCGGTTCAGCGAGATCCCCGCGGGGAGCGTCAGATTGACGGGTCCAAGCACCGGACCGTAGGTAGATCCGTTGGGCAGTGTCACTGTGCACCAGGCGTCGAACGTCTGCGGTGTGGATTCACCATTGGCGACGGCGATGTTGAAGTTGAAGCTGCCGCCGCTTGCGGGAATCTGGATGGGCGGGTTCAGCGGCGTCATAGTGATGCTGACATTGGGCGTCGTGCCCATCGGCATGCCGACGATCTGGATGTCGTCAATATACCAGCCCTCGTTGTTGCCGCTGTTGTCCGATCCGAAGCGGAAACGCAGTTGGATATCCCCGACAAATGCGGACAGATCCGCGGACTTCTGCGCCCATGCCGCATTCGATCCGGAAAAAACAGGCGTCTGTGGGGCGAACGGACCCGTGTACGGATTGCCGCCGCCCGCGGTGGAACGAATGTGATGCGTGTACGCCAGCGGAAGGACCGACCAAGGACCGCCGTTGTGGGAGATCTCCACGACGCCGCCGTCGTAAGCGGAGTCCGGATACGTGCCGGACGCTTCCGCGACGATGGACTGCCAGTACGTCAATTCGCAGTCGCTGCCTATGGTGATCACCGGCGTCACCAAGCCGCCGTCGGCGTGATTGGCGTAATTGCCTGTACCGGTGTCGCCGAATTTCCAGGCGTGAGTCGCGGAGTGGCTGTTTTCAGTGGAGATATGCCACTGATCCACCCAACCCACGGAAACCGCGCCGTGAGTCCAGTTGCCGGCGCCGTTCTCGATGTTATCCGAGAAGAGGATCCCCAGAATCAGGAAGCTGTAGGTGCTGGTGTTGCCGGCGTTGTGCTGCGGGGAATTATCCACGGCGTGGATGTAGTAGCTGATCTGCGTGCCCGCCGTTTGTCCGGGGATGTTCCCCGTCCAATCGGTGCCGCTGACGTGCGTCATGGGGACTTCCGTAAAAGCGCCGCCGTTCAACGCGTAGAAAATGGAAGCGCTCTGAACTCCGGAGAAATCCATGATGCTGGCGTTGACGACATAGGGACCCGGGCTGGTGGTCGTCGTCAGCGGTGTGTGCGAAATCAATGGCGGCCAGAGGTCGGGACCGCCCGTGACCACCGGCAGATCCGCGATGTGAGGCATATAGTTGTAGGCGGTTACCGTCAGGGTGACGTAGCCGCCCTGCGGCAGCTGACCGGTGATGCTGATGACGGCCAGACCCGTGGAATCGCTGTAGGCGTTGCCCAGCAGCTCATTGTTATAAGAAATCGCCGCCAACGCGCCGCCGACGCCCGGCACCATCACGGGGAAAGTAGGCTGACCGTAGTTGATCTGATTATCGTATTGGGCATTGAGAGTTGCCGGTGCGGCAGTGCGGATTTGCAGCGAAGGATCGCCGAAAACGTGCCAATGGTCAAATTCGCTTTCGCCCGTAGAACCGGTTTCGTCAATCATCAGCATGGCGCCGTTGAAGCAGAGTGCGCCGTAACTGTGCAGAATGTCGGCGGTCATAAGATCAATGAACTCGTCCTGAGCGTACATAGGAGGCGCCCAGGATTGATTCTGCGATGACCCGTAAAACGCAACCGCGCCCGTAGGCTCTCCGTTGTGAGAAGCCCGCAGCCAAGCTTCCGCGAAACAAGTGCTGCTGGTGAAATTTCCCACTACGCAGGCGACGCTGGTGATGAAGGGCAACATGTTGTCGTTGACCAGAGCGTTCACGTTGGTGTTGCTGAATCCCGTCGTACCCCAGGAGGTCGTGCTCCCGTGTCCGCAGTAATTCACAATGCCGCGCCCGTTGTTGAGGGCATTGCTGACCATCGCGGCGGTCGCTCCGGGGTCGTAGATCTGATCTACTAAGGTGTAACCGTAACGCAGCAGGTCGTTTCGAATGTAATTCATATGCACCCAGTCGGCTTCACCGTAATGACCGATGCCCGCACCTTGATCCGATGCGATGCCGGTGCCTTTGGCATACCAAGGCGCGCCTGCTTGAGGCAGTTTCTCATATTCGAGGGTTTTCGTCACCTGATTCACGACGTCTTGCAGACTTTCCGCCGAAAAGCGCCCTACGAACAATTCGGGGTAGTGGTCGCTACCTGCCAACAGAGCGTAAGTCGGGTCGGTGCCGCCGCCGCTGATGGGTGAGACGACTTGCGCATGATCGCCGACCAGCAGCACGAACGTCAAACCATCGGTCTGGTATGCGTTGCGGATATAGTTTTTAATGGAAGTCGCATTATTCCCGATGGTCGAGACATTGACGATGGTGGTGGGAATTCCTTTTTGATTTTTCCAGTTCACCAACGGCATTACGGCGTCGCGGAAATTGTCGTAGGTGATGATCAACATAGGGCCGATTTCATCCACCAGTGTGTAGCGGTCTTCATCGAAGTTCAAGAACGTTCTGCGGTAGATCTCCCGGAACTGAGGATCCACACTGTTGAATGCGCGCTGACGTTCGAGAATGTTCGCGCCTCCGCTTCCCGCCGCCGTCATTTCAACGGTCAGATTCGTATACACGCGCAGGATTTGCCGCACTGGGTTGTACTGAAATGCGTTGACTTCGATCACCTGACCGCGCAGATCGCGCAGGATGTAGGGATCGCGCAGCTGAACGATTTCCCGAGGGTACCAATCATCCTGCTGATACACTTCGCTGAATTCGTAGGGCACAGCCGCAGGGTTGACGGTGCGCAGCAGGTGACCCTTGGATGGCGCGATTTTGACGCCGGCGATGTCGCGGTACTGCGCGCCGATGACTCGAGCCTGCATCAAAGCGTTATCCGGAATGATGACGCTGCGGCAGAGACGCGGCAGGTCCGGATTGCCGGCTTCCCAAAGGCGGCTCTCGCTTTCCAACCCGATCAGGCTGTATTCTTCGCCCTGAATGAGGATTCTTTCCTGATAGTAGCCGTTCACCTGATATTCCAACAGAATCCGGCTGTCTGTGGATTCCAGAACCCGCGTGACTGTGGGTTGCTGATACGCCGTCAGGCTGACCCAATCTCCTGCGTACGCCAGCGTCGCAAGGAGCAACAGGGAACAAAGCAGGCAGCAAATTTTCTTCATGACCGTTCTCCCTTTCTGTAGTGGAAACGCTTGAATGGGTTGATTTTCTGTGATCCAAAATTTAATATACGCAATCTTTTGCGCAAAGTCAAGTCCCAAAATCAAAAGTGGTGTTTTTTATAGGAAAGGGCGACGCAACGCGTCGCCCTTTCGTGTGTCTGACAGTGCCGGTAGCAGCGTCTAAAGCGGATGGATGCCTCGGCTTATTTCAGCAACGCCAGTTTCCCGCCGGCGGTGGCGCCGCCCGCTTGCAGGCGATAGAGATATACTCCGGAAGGCAGGTTGGAGGCGTCAAAGATCACTTCGTGTGTTCCAGCGGATCGCAGAGCATCCACTAGAGACGCCACCATCCGCCCTTGCAGATCGTAAATCGTCAGATTCACATGCGCCGCTTCGGACAGGGAATAGCGGAGGGTCGTCACCGGGTTGAACGGGTTAGGATGCGCGGCGCACAGCAGGAAATCCACGGGAGGCGCAGCGGGATTCACGCTTCCAAACGATTCGCCGGAGTTCAGCCAGTTCTCCACGAAACCGCCGTCCATATCGGCGGATTTGGTGAAGTTGAAATACGAGCTGTCGTACTTGACCGCGGGGTAATTGCCGACGTAGCCGATGTAATAGTACTGCCCGGCGGGTGCGGAAGCCGGGATGGCTTGCGTGCGCTGGCGGGTGATGCTCGCGCCAGCCGGCAAAGTCAATGGCACAGGACCCAAGACCGGACCGTACAGCGAACCGTTGGGGAGCTTCACGAGAATCCAGGTGCTGAAGCTCTGCACCGAGGATTCGTGATTTATGAGAGATGCGTTGAAGTTGAAACTACCGCCGCCCGACGGAATGACGATCGGCGGATTCACCGGCGTCAGGGTGATGTCAATGTTGGGATTTCCCGCCGGCACGTGGAGATGAATCGTCTGCGGCACCAGCGGCGTCGTCGGGATGGCGGACACCGGCACGCGGTGGTACTTCACCGGATTCAGCGTCCAGGAGCCTTCCGTCTGCACAACGTTGCCGGCATCTTTATCCAGCACGTACATAATGCGGCAATATCCGTCCACTGTCTTCGCCATAGAAGGAGTCAATTCCGACCAGCTGTTGCCGGGTGTCGCCTGAGCCGGAGTGATGGTGTTGGTGACGTTGGTTCCCACCGACCAGTTCATGCCGCCGTCGGTCGAAACCGAGACGTAAATCTCGCCGGATGGATAGCCGGACAGAGACAGATGCGCCGCGTCGCAGTCGTACACCTGATACATGCAGTAGAGATAACCGGTGGAAGGATCCTGTCCCAAGATTGGGCGTTGCGCTTTTACGTTCCAGGCGCCGCACTGAACGGTCGCAGTGGCGTCGGTCGTCCAGCCGTTGTGCACGATCCGGAAGGAATCGGGCCATTGTTCCGACCAATGCCAGATGATCGAGTTGTTCACGCTGAGCGTTCCCTGGATCTGCCAATATCCGCGCGTGGTGAACACGATGTGGAGGCAGTTGCTCTGGTCGAAGAAGAGGTTGAGGTCGGTGTAGGCGCGCAGAGTATCCTGATTGGCGCGGGCGGTGTCCGGCAGGAAGCTCAGATTCGGCGGGATGAAGTTGGTAAGATTGACCGCCTGCGAAAAATTCGGGTTCAAGCCGTCGGCGTCAATCAAATAATAGATATCGTTGTTGTACTGGTTGTAGGGCATCGGCGCGCGGGGACGCGTCCAGGCGAACGCCACGCGGTCGGAGACGTCCGATACCGCTACGTCGGCAGCGATGGTCATCGTGGTGTCCACATTCGTCCAGACGGGGTCGAACACGATTTCGCCGGTCCCTGTGTTATATGTGCCGGAAATGTAATACTGGCGCTGCGGCGATCCTGCCGCGGGGACGTTTTCCGTGGAAATGACGTGGATGCGGCCGTTGCGGTCTATCTGCATCCTAGGCCAGATAACCGGATTGGGGATCGCCGGTGGTGTGGGGCTGTAAACCAGAAAGGCGCCGATATGCGGAGCGAAATCCCCTCCAACGGCGGTTCTATTCGGATCCGTGGAAGACAACTGCTGGTGGAAAGCCGGAAAAGCGCGTCCTCCGAAAGCGGCGTCCACGACCGTAAATCCTCCCTTGAACCCGGTATCCACTTGCTGTCCCACACCAGGCCAGCCCTGCACATTTGCCGGCGTGACGAAGTTGTAAAAGATATGTCGCTGAGATGCTCCGGAATTCAGTCCGTTCATCCAAACGAAATGATAATATCCCAGAGAATCCTTATCCACCATCCTTCCGATGGTGCCGTTGTGTTGGTTCTCGTACCAGGTCGTGCCGATAGTGAACGTATCCCCGATGACATCCATCTCATCGAGGTAGAGTTCCTCAGAGGGCGGCATCGCCACCGGGGCGGAGACGATCTCATCCCCCGTCAGCAGCGGGTAGGTCACGATGGGCATCTTGGCGGTTTGATCCGATCCAAAGGCGAGGATCGGGAATAGCAGAAGCGCGGAAAGGATCAGTACGAACGATTTCATTGATTCCTCCTTGTTGAGTTTTGACGGGATCTTCCAGCAATGTGCGCCGATGAATCCGGCAATTAAAAACACAATCAATATACTGCAATTTTCTTGCATATGCAAGTTAATTTTTTTTACAAGGGCGATTTTATTAATATCCGAGTGTGTTGCTTTTACCGCTTCACAGCTACTTCCGGGACAATATCCATTTTATCTACTATAAAATGAGTCCCGATCTGCAGATGCAGTGATTTACGCTTGACTTTTCCAGAATTACTTGTTACCTTTTTTCTGACAAGTACAATTCGGCGGTTTGCTTTACGCAGGAGATTTCTATGAAGAGAATTCCGCTACTTGCCTGGCTGTTGTTCGCGGTCGCATTGCCGGCGGCGGCGCAATATCAATACGGCGATCCGGTCTCGGATTTCACTCTGCCCGACGCTCAAGGAAATCCGGTTTCACTGTCGGATTATCCCGGAAAAATCGTCTTTCTGGTCTTCTGGGAAAACGGCTGAGGTTCCTGCCGAGCGGAGAGTCCGCTGGTGGAAAGCGACATCTGGATTCCCTATCGTCCCTATGGAGTGCAAGTCCTCGCCATCGGATACCATGCCACGGTGGACAGCGCCCGCCGCTGGCAGATCGAGAACGGCTTGACGCATCCCGTCCTGTCGGATTACGATGGGAGTGTGACGTTAACATATACCAACTGGTTCGGTTTCCCCTATCTGCCCTGGGATGCAGTTGTCAGCGAGGAGTGGTTGGTGGCGTATACCGGCGATACATACGCCGGCGGCGCGTGGAATGTGGATGAAATCATCGCGGTCTTCGATTCGCTCTTCTCGCCGGAGATCGCCGCCGATACGACGCTGCTCGATTTCGGCTTGGTGCCCATCGGGCAGTCCGAAGAACGCGAGCTGGTTCTGCGCAATGCGGGCACGGGGCTGCTCGAAGTGCAGAATATCAGCGCAACCCCCGCCGCGTTCAGTGTGGACGTCACCCAGGGGCAGATCTACGCCGTGGATGATTCCCTGGTCGTCACCGTGACGTTCACACCGTCAGACACCATCGCCGTGAACGGCGTCCTGACGGTGCAGACTTCGGCGGGTAATTTACAAGTGCAATTGTTCGGCGATTCTCCCAACTCCGTCGCGCGCGAAAAGGCGCTCCCCGCCGCATTTGCAGTGCGCTGTTATCCCAACCCTTTCAATCCGGAACTCACAGTCGAGTTATCGCTGGAGAAAGCTCAGGAAACGACGGTGGAAATCTTCACCGTGGACGGCTCCCGCCGCGCCGAGCTGCATCACGGGTGGATACCTGCCGGCACACATCAATTCCGTTGGCGCGAGGAAGCGGCTGCGTCTGGGATGTATCTTATTAAGGTTAACTTCGGCGAACGAAGCGAGATCCGGAAGGTCTTTTTGGTGAGATAGAGAAAAGAGGAGGGATTCCGAATTTTTCAGGATCCTCCTTTGATCGGCGTCCTCGGGGCAATTTCCTGAGCGGTCAGCTTCCCGGCATCGTGTTGAGTCCTCCATTGCCCTTTCAGGAAGACGATGTCCACGCGGCGGTTTTGCTGCCGCCCTTCCGGCGTTTCGTTGGACGCTACGGGCCGCTGATCCGCATATGCCGCCGCGGAAAGCTGTTCTTGCGGCACTCCCGCCTGGCGGATCAAGTAGTAAACGACATTGGCGGATCGGGCGGCGGAAAGCTGCCAGTTGGAGGGAAACTCAACGGTGTTGATGGGCAGATTGTCGGTGTGACCCTCGATTAGAATCGGTCTGCCGCTTTTGATCAATACCGGAGAGATATTCTTCAAGAGTTCCATCGCCTGCGGGCGCAGATCCGCCTTGCCTAAATCGAACAGCAGCGTCTCCATCATCCGGACCACAACTCCTCTCTCTTCTACTTCCACCGTGACGGATCCCGCCACGCCTTCGATGCCGCGCAATGCTTCTTCCATTTTCAGAGTTAAATAGGATTCCGAAGTGTCCGGATACGCGCCTCCTTCCGCATCTTCATAAGGCCCATCCCCACCGCCGACGGCAGGTTTGCCTTCTACGCCGATGAAGGCGGTCTTCAGCGCTTTGCCCATCGCCTTGTATTTTTCCAGATCCACGCGGGACATCGAGTAGAGGATGACGAATAAACCCAGCAGGAGAGTGATCAGGTCAGCGTAGGTGAGCAACCATCGCTCCGCATTCTCGTGTTCCTTTTTTTGTTTTTTCTTCGGCATATCGGAGGGATGGTTTATTCGGCCTTGCTCTCGTTAGTCGCCGCGCGTTCCGTGGGCGGCAGCATCAGTTCCAGATTGCGCTGGATCAGAGTGGGGCTGGTGCCGTTCTGGATGGCGATGATTCCGTTGGTGACGATGTCGAGCAGCAGCGCTTCTTCATTGCTGCGGAATTTCAATTTGTCCGCCAGGGGAAGCCAGACGATGTTCGCCATAAACACTCCCCAGAGCGTGGCGATGAACGCCATGGCGATATGCCGCACCAGTTCGGCGGGATCTTCGCCGGCGGCGGAGAGAGTGACGATCAAACCCATCACAGTCCCGATGATGCCCATCGTCGGCGAATATCCCCCCATCTTCGTTAACACCGTGGCGTTGGTCTCGTGCCGCTCCAGGATCATCGCTTTCTCTTCTTCCATTAAGGTGCGCACAGATTCGGCGTCGATCCCGTCAATCATATGCATCATGCCATTGTAAAGAAAGCGGGAATCGCGCACGTTTTCCAGCTCGCGTTCCAGTGCCAGCACGCCGTCCCGCCGAGCGATGGTCGCGAAATGCACCAGCGTTTCGATCATCTTTTTATAATCCAAATTCGGCGGAAAGATGCAGATTCGGATGACATTGGGCAGCTGCAGGACGGTTTTCATCGAAAAACCGATCATGGCGGCGGCGATGGTTCCGCCCAGCACGATCACCAGCGCCGGCACCTGAATAATCGCGGCGATGGCTCCCCCTTCCATAAGAAACGAACCGAAAATCGCCGCTAGACCGAGAAGTAAGCCGATGAGAGTCGCTTGATCCATAAAGTGTGTGAACGTCTTTGATCCGATGGAGATTGCCGCTGTGAGAGCCAGTCTCATTTCTATTATCGGCAGGGAGATAGGGATTCTGAATTGGAAAAGAGGCGATTCTTTTCGTGCCGGGATGGATGGGGATAATGCCGCAGTCCAATCTGTCTGCGGCGCGTTTCGTAGTATTTTTCGAATGGGGAGCGGCGGCTGCGGGAAGCGCTCTGAATAAACGACGGATCTCAGCGGAAAATGAAAACTGAATCGCTGAGATCCGTTCCGGAAGAGAGAGATATGGATCGAGTGAGGATTAAACCGCCTTCTGCACTTTGCCCGCTTGGATGCAGGAAGTGCAAACGCGGCGACGTCGCACCGAGCCGTTTTCGATCACGCGGATGCGTTGGAGATTGGGATACCAGCGGCGTTTCGTGAGGTTGTGCGCATGGCTCTTAGCATATCCAACCAAAGGCTCTTTGCCGCAGATTTCACAACGTCTGGACATGGATGATCTCGGTAGAAATTCTATTTAGAAAAATTAATATAATATATTTAAATCATTAAAGCAAGCGAAAAGCCTCTCATTCTTTTTCGTGTAATCGTTCCTTCTCAAATTGATTTTTTTTCATTTTGTGCTCGAATGCTGTTGACAACCGCCGTTTTTTTGTTATATTATAGGCAAAACCTTCTCAATGATCGAGGGGATTATGATTGCTGTCGAAGTCACCGGCGTGTCCGTTTGTCCGCCTTATCAGGGATACGTTGTCATCCTGCGTGAAAAAGAGGGTCAACGTTGGCTGCCCATCTTCATCGGCGCCGCTGAAGCCCAGGCGATCTCCCTGTTGCTGCAGGATCTGCACTACTCCCGCCCCTTGACGTTTGATCTTTTCCAGAATCTCTTGAAGGTCTCCGGCGCTCAAGTTCAGCAGATAGCGGTCACGGATTTGAAGGACAACACCTTCTACGCATTGATTGATCTGAAGACGGGCACCGGGTTGAAGCAGGTGGACGCTCGTCCGTCGGATGCGATCGCTCTCGCGTTGCGATGTAAAGCGCCCATATTCGTCGCAGAGGAGGTGATGAATGCGGCTTCGATCACCGGCGAGAGATCTGAGAGTCAAGTTACAAGCTTGGATGAAATCGCCCAGTTGAACAAGGATCTGCAGCAGGCGATTCAGGCGGAAATGTACGAGGAAGCCGCCCGTCTGCGGGACCGCATCAGGGAATTGGAAAAGAAGGAGAATATGAGATAAATAAACAGCTGATTCGAAAGGTGAAAGTGATAGGATCATTGCGGCGTGCATGATCCTATTTTCATACAGGTAAGCCAACGATAACCAGCGTCATCAGCGAACGAATTATGGAAGAAAAAACATCGGATAAGAACTCCGCCCTGTTTATGGGATTGGTGGCTTCCCTTCAGGAAAGCGCGTTGATTCACTTGGGAAAGTTCGTTCAACCTGGGTCTAACCAGTCGTTGAAGAATCTCGAAGGCGCGGCGGCGGCCATTGATATGTTGGATATGCTGGCTGAAAAGACTCGAGGCAACTTGAAGCCGGAGGAAACCCGCTTCCTGAATGAGACCGTGAGTTTTCTGAAGCTGAATTATGTGGACGAATTGCACAAGTCGCAAACACAAGCTGTAAAACCCGAGCCAAGTTCCGGATCGCCTGAATCCGCACAGTCGAAGACCCCGCCGTCCACAAATCCTCCATCCGAATAGAGCCAATTGGCGGAAAGTTCGTCGCATTTCAGCGAAAAAAATCCGCGCATCGTTAGAATAAACGAAAAAAACGTTGCAAGTACAGACCCTGCCGTGTATATTCCCACATTGAAGATCGGCGCAATCGAGTTGGAAAATCCCGTTCTGCTCGCCCCGCTCGCCGGAATTACCGACAGCCCTTTCCGCTTGCTCTGTCGGCGGAACGGCGCCGGTATGGTTTTCACCGAGATGGTCAGCGCAGAAGGGGTGCTTCGAGCCTCCAGGAAGACTTGGGATCTGGCGCGCTTTCAGCAAGCCGAACGTCCTATCGGGATTCAACTCTTCACCCATGATCCTGTCGTTATGGGCGAAGCGGCGGCTCGACTGGAAGAACTAGAGCCGGATGTCTTCGACATCAATTTCGGCTGTCCGATGCGCAAGGTGGTGCGCAGAGGTGCCGGAGCGGGCTTTATGGAAAGTCCCGAACGTGTTGCGGCGGCGGTGCGGGCGGTGACCAACGCGGTGCATCGCCCGGTCACGGTGAAGTTCCGCGCTGGACCGGATGCGGGTAATCTGACCGTTGTGGAAGCAGCCCTCCGCGCTCAGGAAGAAGGTGCGGCGGCGGTCACCGTTCACGGCAGAACCACCGCTCAAGGCTTCAAGGGAAAAGCGGATTGGGAAATTATCGCCCAGGTGAAAGCCGCCCTCCGCATTCCCGTAATCGGCAACGGGGACGTCTTCACAGCGGAAGATGCGCAGCGACTGATGGATCAGACCGGTTGCGACGGTGTCATGGTGGGACGGGGCAGCCTTGGCAACCCTTGGATCTTTGCGGCATGCGCGGCGAAATTCCGAAACGAAAATCCGCCGATATTGTCCGCAGAGAAGATCTGGGCGGATATTGAGTCGCATTATCAGAGCATGATCGAACAGAAGCATTTTCGGGGGATCCTCGAAATGCGCAAGCATTTAGGCTGGTACTGCAAAGGTTTGCCGGGAGCGGCAGAATTCCGCAGGAGAGTCCTACCGCTGGATGATGCGCAGAGAGTGTTAACCCTGGCAAGAGAATTCTTTTTAAACAGGCATGAAATACTTCATGAGGGGAATCGAAAATAACCTGAACATTGAGTACTGATTTGGATGAGAAAACGCTGAGATCCTGGCTGCAGGCGTACAAGGACGGAAAACTCGCGGAAGACGAATTTGTCCGCAAGCTGAAAAATCTGCCCTACCAGGATCTGGATTTTGCCAAGGTGGATCATCACCGAGCTCTGCGGCGCGGATTTCCTGAGGTGATCTACGGCGAAAGCAAGGATGTCGAGCAGATTCTGGCGATCGCCGAAAAGCTGAAGGAACAGGAGACGGCCGTTTTGATCACGCGGCTGGATGAGACGAAAATCGGGCGATTGCAGAAGCAATATCCGGAAGCATCTGTTAATCAAACGGCGCGGACGGTGACTCTTTTCCCCGCCGCTGCATCCGCCGCCGAGACGGCAGTGCGCGGGTTGGTCATCACCGCCGGGACGGCGGATATCCCCGTAGCGGAGGAAGCGGCTGTAACAATAGAAGCTTTCGCTTATCCCTGTGACCGCCTTTACGATGTCGGCGTCGCTGGATTGCACCGGTTGATGGCTCACCGGGAGCAAATCGAGCGGGCGGACGCCATCGTTGTGGCGGCGGGGATGGAGGGAGCGCTGCCGTCGGTCGTCGCCGGATTGGTGGATGTCCCAATCATCGCCGTGCCGACATCGGTGGGGTATGGAGCCAGCTTCGGAGGCATTGCAGCCCTGCTCAGTATGTTGACGGGTTGCGCCGGCGGTGTGGCGGTTGTCAACATAGACAGCGGATTTGCAGCGGGATTTATGCTCGCAATGATTCTGCGCAACTTGGAAAAGAAACTCGAACGCGCAGGAACTTGAGTGGGAGGAAAATTCGTGGCGAAAATCGGTCATTGCAAAATCAATCCGGATGAAGCCAGACAGAGGTTGATGAGGGATTTCCAGAATCTCTCCGAAGAGATGGAAACGCTTCTGCATAATTTTTTTTCCGATCATCACCGGATGGCACCGAGTCCCGGGCACGCTTTTCTTCCCGCTATGGATGTTTTCGAGACCGAATCGGAAATCGTCTGTTTGCTGGATCTGGTCGGGGTGGCTCCCGGGGATCTGAATGTGAAAGTGGAAGCGGGCACGCTCTTCATCACAGGGGTGCGCCGCGAACTGCCCGGTTTCGAGAAGCGCCATTATCACAAGATGGAGCTCGATTTCGGCACCTTTGAGCGGATTTTAACTCTTCCGCAGCCGGTGGATGCTGCATCACTGCGCATCGAAAATCTCGGAGGATTCTATTTGATTCGATTGCGGAAAACCTATCAAGGACTGCGCCCATCGCGGGGGATACTGGATTCGACGGATCTGGATCCGCGCCGATAAAACAAGGATAAACTGGGGGAATGAATGAACACGCTAAGCGTCGAACAAAAGGCGGATCACGGAAATCAGTTCGTGGTTCCGGAAATGTTGCCCATCCTCTCCCTTTCCGAATTGGTCATCTTTCCCGGCATTATTATGCCCATGGCGATTTCCGAAGAAGCGATGATCCGCCTGGTCAATGACGCCTTGGCGGGAAACAAGCTGCTGGGATGCTTTACATTAAAAGCCGGCGGTGACGGAGAGGAACCGACCCTGTATCATACCGGCACATGCTGTCAGATTATGAAACTCTTTCGCGTGCCGGATGGTTCGGTGCGTCTCTTGGTGCGCGGGTTGGTGAGAATCCAGCTTCTGGAGATCATGCGCCGGCACCCTTACCCTCTGGCACGGGTGGAAGAGACGCCGCGGGACCGCCGCAGATCCCTGCGTCTGGAGGCGGTGACTCGTGCCGTCGCCGATGATTTCCGCCGTTTGGTGGACATCTCCCCTAATCTCTCCGAAGAGATCAAGATCGCGATGTACAACGTCACCGACCCGGAAATGCTGGCGGATTTAATCGCTTCGAATTTGAATCTCGAAATCGAGAAGAAACAAGAGATCTTGGAGACCTTCGAACTCGAAGAACGGATGAGGTTGATTTCGGCGCTGGTCAGCCGTGAATTGAAGTTGCAGGAGCTGACCCGAAAGATACAGGATCGCGTGGAAGACGAGCTGGATAAATCGCAGAAAGAGTATTATCTGCGGGAACAGATCAAGGCGATAAAAAAGGAGTTGGGCGAAGAAGACGAGATCTCGCTGGAGATCCGAGAATTGGAGACGAAGATTCTGCGCACCGCGCTGCCGGCGCAGGCTCGGGAAGCGGCTCAGAAGGAGCTGGAACGCCTTTCCCGGATGAGCCCCGCCGCCGCAGAATACACGGTCTCCCGCAGTTATATTGATTGGATCCTGGCTCTGCCCTGGATGGTGTCGGCGGAAGAAGAGATTGATATTGACCATGCCCGTCAGATTCTGGACGAGGATCATTACGGCCTCGAGGATGTCAAAGAGAGGATCCTCGAGTATCTAGCGGTGCGCAAGCTGCGCAATGACGTGCGCGGACCGATCCTCTGCTTCGCCGGTCCGCCAGGGGTCGGCAAGACATCGCTGGGTAGATCCATCGCGCGCGCTCTGGGGCGACCCTTCGTCCGCATCTCGCTGGGCGGCATCCGCGACGAGGCGGAAATCCGGGGTCACCGCCGCACGTATATCGGCGCTCTGCCCGGGCGCATCATCCAGAAGATCCGCCAGGCAGAAGCCAACAATCCAGTCTTTATGCTGGATGAGATTGACAAGATGGGCAGCGATTTCCGCGGGGATCCCGCATCCGCGATGCTGGAAGTGCTGGATCCGGAACAGAACGTCGCCTTCAGCGATCATTATTTGGAAATTGATTTCGATCTCTCCAAGGTGCTGTTTATCACCACGGCGAACCAGATTTATCAAATTCCTCACCCGCTGCGGGATCGAATGGAAATCATCTCGCTGGCGGGGTACATCACTCCGGAAAAGATCGCCATCGCGCAGCGGCATCTGCTTCCCCGCTTATTGAAGGATCATGGCTTGAATGCAGGACAACTTACGTTCAGCGACCGAGCTCTGGAAAATATCGTCTGCGAATATACCCGTGAAGCCGGGCTGCGCAGTCTGGAGCGGACGCTGGCCAACATCTGCCGCAAGGTCGCTATGCGCATCGTCCAGGGAGACCTCCAGCCGACGAAGATTTCCGGGCGGAATTACAGAAATTTTCTGGGCGTTCCGAAATTTCAGGCGGATACGATGACCCGAAAACCCAGAGTCGGATTGGCGTGGGGTTTGGCTTGGACGCCGGTGGGGGGAGAGGTGCTAGCGATTGAGTCGTCATGGATGCCGGGCCGCGAGCATATCCATTTGACGGGCCACTTGGGCGATGTCATGAAGGAATCGGCGGATATCGCTCTGTCCTTCCTGCGGACGAACGCGGAAAAGCTCGGACTGTCGAAGGATTTCATCACAAAAAAAGAGGTTCACCTGCATATCCCGGAAGGCGCCACCCCCAAGGATGGTCCGTCCGCCGGAGTCACCATGGCGGCGACGCTGGCGTCGCTGTTCACCGGACATCCGGTGCGGGAGGATTTAGCGATGACGGGGGAGTTGACGCTGCAAGGGAGGATCCTGCCGGTAGGCGGCATTCGGGAAAAGCTCGTCGCGGCGCGCCGCGCCCGAATGCAGTATGTCATGCTGCCGAAAGGCAATCAAAAGGACTTGGAAGAAGTACCCGCTCATGTGAAAGACAAGCTGCAGTTCTATTTCGTGGATAACGTAGAAGAAGCTCTGAAGATTGCGCTCGTGAGGAAAAATCCGAAGAAAGGTTCACGCAAGAAAGCGTGAAAATCGATTCACCGGCGCGAAGGGAACGATTGAATGCAACCGGCTGTCTGAGACCGGTTGCATTTCTTTTACTGCGGTTTCTTTCGTTCCCTCCTAATTATTCCCTTGACTTTTTTCCTGCAGGTGATTATCTTATTTTCATACTTGTGTATCTTCGTATAATTATGGAGAAACCGGCGATGTCCACTCGCGAAATACACGCGCCTCGAAGTACGACTCTGAGCTGCCGAGGCTGGCAGCAGGAAGCCGCTCTGCGGATGCTGATGAATAATTTGGATCCCGAAGTCGCCGAGAAGCCGGATGAGTTGGTAGTTTACGGTGGATCCGGCAAAGCCGCCCGCAACTGGGAGGCATTCGATGCGATCGTCCGAGCGCTGAAGATCCTCGAAAATGATGAGACTCTGCTGGTGCAGTCCGGCAAGCCGGTGGGAATATTTCGCACTCATGAATGGAGCCCCAGGGTCTTGATCGCCAACGCCAATTTGGTCGGGCATTGGGCGAACTGGGACTATTTCCGCGAACTGGAGCGGAAAGGACTGATTATGTTCGGGCAAATGACCGCCGGATCCTGGATTTACATTGGAACTCAGGGGATTCTGCAGGGGACGTACGAGACCTTCGCAGAAGCGGCGCGGCAGCACTTCGGGGGGGATCTTCACGGCAGGTTGGTGTTGACCGGCGGTTTGGGCGGCATGGGAGGGGCGCAGCCGTTAGCCGCCACGATGAACGGAGCGGTCATCCTCTGCGCGGAAGTGGATCGCAGGCGAATCGAGCGGCGGCTGGAGAAGAAATATCTCGATGTGATGGAGACGGATCTGGATCGAGCTCTGAAAATCGCTCTGGAGGCGAAAGAGAAAAAACAGCCTCTCTCCATCGGGCTGTTGATGAATGCCGCGGAGGTTTTTCCGGAATTCGTCCGGCGCGGCGTCATCCCCGACCTGGTGACCGACCAGACCTCTGCGCACGATGAGTTGAACGGTTATGTCCCGCACGGCATCCCATATGAGGAAGCTCTGCAGTTGCGTCGTTCAGATCCGAAGAAGTACATCGAGATGGCGTATCGTTCGATGGTGATCCACGTAAAGGCGATGGTGGAACTGCAGGACCGCGGCGCCAAAGTCTTCGATTACGGCAACAACATCCGCGCTCAGGCGAAAAAAGGTGGATATGATCGCGCGTTCGAATTCGCGGGATTCGTGCCGCTGTATATCCGTCCGCTTTTCTGCGAAGGGAAGGGTCCCTTCCGCTGGGCGGCGCTGTCGGGCG